>CAYFNK010000001.1:0-2467 GCA_964344555.1 Candidatus Woesearchaeota archaeon
AATCAGTTAAAAATCTTTTGATAAAAATAAAAGAAAAAAAGTAAAGGAGATTTCCTCCTTATACTAATAACTCGTCTCCAGATAGGCCAGAACCAACTGAGCTAGCAGCTCTTTGTGTATCTTCTGTTTCCCATCCAGCTACAATCAATGCAGTTTTACCAGCTGATTCCATTAATCTAATCAAACCGGTATCTTGTGCAATACCTGAAGCATCCCCACAACTTCCAGCAGGAACACCTAACCATTCTGCAGTAGCGGAATTAACACAAGGTCCCCCAACTAACACTAGATTAGAGTAAGCACTCAAGTCACTATCTGCATCCATCAACGCTGGTTCAACAGCAACACCGCCAACAACATCAGAACCTGCAGCAATTGTTACAACTGCCTGAGCTCTATTATTAGGCACATGCAATACTACTAAATCTTTATCTAAATCTGCTTCAATATCCGAACCTGTATCACCAATTTTAACCCCATACATAGTTAAAGCTTGGTAATCTCTTCCAGATAAATCAATTCTAGGAGCTGCAGTACTTGGACCAAATCCGTAAAATACTTCAAGCTTACCTGAATCAAAGTCGCCAGTAGTACCAAAATGAGTAAATCCATTAGATACATTCAAATAAATATGTGTATCTCTGCTGTCTGCATTTGTATCCTTTGAAATATTGATATAGTTCAAATTAGGATTAGCAGCATCACTAGCATTTACATAGTTTACAGCCATAATAGTGTCATCCCAATCAATATTGAAAGTTATCGCAGTAGAGTTTTTTCTTATGCCTTCGCTATCCTGATACCAAAGATCCCATGAAGCATTTGCATTAGCACCATTTCCTTTCATAGCATAAACAGTACCAGTATCTACTCCTCCAATTTGAAAACAATTAGATTGGTCTCCTGTAAACACAAATCCATCCATATCTGCACCATTTGTATTAGTAGCAGCAGAAGTATTCACATCAAAATCCTCTTTGTTAGCAATATCAACTTTACAATAACTAGTGTCTGTAGTCTCGGTAAACTCCATTGCTACATACCCTCCAGGGAATGCAAAAGAATCTCCTACTCCAATTGGGTCAGGATTCGCGTCAGCATCTGAAATATCTAAATCATCAGCAGCTAATCTAAGTGTAGCTCCAACATACTTTAAAGAACCGGCTCCTCCAGTTTTAGTTCCAATTTCCCATTCCCAAGGGGCATCTCCATCTGGATCATAGTCTTCAAACAACTCAAATACTTCTCCATCACTAACTGTGTCACTAACTTTAGCACCAATGTTTAAGATTGCCTTACTTAACTCAGGATTGTTCGAGTTATAACCAATAGTATCTACCTTAACTGTATTTGCACCAAAATCGTGACTATTTCCAGTACTAATTATTTTGGTATCTCCTTCAGAAGTAACCTCTACAGATCCATCAAAAATTCCACCAACTGTAACTGCTTGTCCACTAACAGTCATAGAATCTCCTTCATAGAAAGTGTAATCGTCAGCAATTTTCAAAGTAATAGTATCTGCAGTAGTTAGACTAATATCTGAAATATCCACACTTTTTCCTAAAAGGGTTATTGCCAAGGGACTAGTTGAACTTAAGTTCTGACTAGCTGTATCACTTTCATTGAATACATCGTCAAAAAAGTACAAATAAGAAACGGATGCTCCTTGAAAAGTTACATAGGGTTCTCCACCAAGCTCATTCATACCTGTAGTGTTAACACTAGTACTTACTTCAGCACCACCAGTAAAATTAATAAGTTCTCTGTAATCATAGGATTTATCTCCCCAATCAATCTTACTATCAGCTAAGGTAGTTACTTTTTCGTCATCAACCTGATTACCAAATTGTGTACTTGCATTGAATTCTGATTCATAATAGAATTCTCTATCATAACCAGCTCCTTCAGCGACTCCAACAGCTCCCGCAGAAGCAGTAGCCTCGCCATCGAAGTAACTCTTCAATGTTGTTCTAGCAGCAGCATCTGCAGCAGAACCTGTAACAAGCGCAGTACTTACATAAGAACCGCCTTCTACAAAAGGTGCGGGCAACGTACTTAGGTCAGCCACAGCACCACCAACCGTCATTCCTAGCATTGCTACGCTAGCTCCGACAGCTGAAACTTTTCTAATAAATTGTTTCATAAAACTAAACACCTCCTCGTGTTTATCTTTTTTAATATTATTTTATATCAACCTCTTTTTGCATCAACATTATTGTCATCACTTTCAGTCAAGATACCGTCGTCTAATTCGTATTTTTCTAATATTTCTACGTAAATTTACCATTTATAAGCATTTATACATTTTAGTAAATAAAATAAGGTAAATTCTTCAAAATTTAAGCAATACAGGCCCAATATCCCTAAATTAGAGTTTTCAACATAATTTGACAGATATTCGATCTCCCGACGATAAAATAATAGTTTCAGAAGTTACCCCAAAATCACAATTACCGTCGACAAA
>CAYFNK010000001.1:2567-17515 GCA_964344555.1 Candidatus Woesearchaeota archaeon
TTCAAAAAAAGCAAACCAAGAAACACAATTAGAAGAACAATAACAACTAAACCCATAATTTCAACTTGACCTTTCCTAAACATTACTTATCAATCCTCTAATCTCTTTAATAAAACTCTTCATTTTTTTAATAATCATTTCTGCGTCTATGTTATTAATTCTTTTACCATAGTAGTTTATAGAATTTCTTAATTTTCTAAATTCATTAAAATCATCTGCCAATAAAGATTTATTTAATATATTTTTCAAAAAATAAACATAACATTCATGGTTATAAACTTTATATCCTTTAGTTAAAGTTAATACTTCAAGAAGAATTCTTAAGGAATCATATTGTAAGCTAACTTTAGACTCAGAAAACTTATCAGATAATGAATCTTGAGCATTTTCTTTATCTTCGGAAAGTTCCATCAGTGAATTAATTAAAGACTTATCCAAACTTACTTTTTTAACTAATTTTTTCCTTATACAATCTTCCCAGGTCACATTACCACATTCCATTTAATCTAGTTCCATTCAAAATATTTCTAAATAAATTTTTATTTTTAACTTCTTTCTCATTTTTAAATAAAAACAATTGAATTTTTCTGTTAAACTTTTTTTCAAACTTTTCAACATCTAATTTGGGATTAGAAGAAGTAAAAATTGCAAGATCAATATCTGAATTAGCATTTATCTCACTTTTAGAAAAAGATCCAAATAAAATAATTAGAGGTGATACTAAACTTTTTTCTAAATAATCAATTAATCCAGAATTATTAATCTTAATTTCCCAATAAAAATTATGTAATCTAATAAATAATTTACTAGAAGGATTAACATAAAAACAAAGATATCTTTTTTCTTCAACACTTTTGAGCAATCCTTCTTTTTCAAAATTTTTTAAAATTTTAGATGCGGAGGGGGGACTAACTTTAATTAGCCTAGAATATTCTCTAACCCCTACTTTCAAATAACTATCCTCAAAAAAAGGACCCAATTTGTTAAATATATCTAACATATGTAAAAAAATACAAACACATATATATAAAAACCTTTCGAAATGAAAATTAATATTAACACTTGTTAAATTTCTTAAACATACCATTCCACATCGAGCTTAGCCATTTCATACTTATCATTCCCATAAACACAAATAGGAGTACTATACTTCCTAATACTTTCAGATTCCCTACTATTATTATACAAAACAATATCAATTGGTCCATCTATGCTAAGAGATTTATAACCAAAATCATAATTATCTTGTAGTTCACTAAATGCCTTAGCCTTAAGTAAATCAATACACCATTCAGAGTATATTGCAAGTTTAGATAATCTTAATTCTGGTAAATTAGGTATAACATCGATTAACTGTTTAAATTTATACTCTTCATATTCTAAAGTATCTTCCTTTATATTATTAATATTAAACCTGTAAAACACAATCAAACTTAATCCTACTATAAGAGTAAAAATAAATAATACTAAAATAGTTTCTTGAATTTGGAGTTGTCCTTTCTTATTCAGAATACCACCTCACACCCTGTGTTCATTAAATTTAAATTCAAGTTAACTAAATATGCTTCATTACTTAATCCATCAGATAAATTTCCAAAAGATGCAAAGTATAATTGCTCTTTTATGCTATTATAATTACAACCAGATAAATATCCTGTTTTCTTAGAATACAACTTTAACAAATTTGACCACTTTTTTTCTAATTTATCAACGGCACACTTAAAATTATCATAGTCTGAAACTGTTGCTCCATAAAGTAAGGCATCATCATAATGAACATAAATTTCTCCAGTATCAAAGTTTATATTTCCATTTTGTACACAAATTTTTTTTCCACTAAACCTAGGACAACCATTAAAGAAAACTCCAATATCTGCTTCATTCGTATTAATAGTAACATCTACACTCTCTGGAAAACTATTTCTAAAACTAGAATTATCAGAATATATTTTCTTTTTAGGATCTAAGACATAAACCACATTATCAATTCTAAATGGTTTCTTAAATTCCCTAGACCAAACAATCAATTCACCAGTTGCTTCAACATCATTACCAAACAAAACATAGTCACTTTTTTGAGTATAATAATCATTTACAATAAAAGAATCACATTCAAAATCTATTCCAAAAACTTCAGATTCTAAATTAAAAGTTTTATATTGAGTAATAGACTTAGAACCAATAAACACTTGATCCAATCCCCTTCCAATTTCTGCACTAGTTCTTTTTTGCTGTAGTCCAATATATTTAACAGTAAAAACAGTAAAGAACAAAAGAAGAATAGCTCCTGCAATAACAACAAACATCCAATTAAATTGTATCGCCTGACCTCTTTTTTCCATGAGCTAATTTTTGATTAATTAATTTAAATATGTTGTGTATATTACTCAAAACCTTCATCTCCAATATTCCTAAGAACATTTTTTATTTCGTTGATTGTTCTTTTTTGATTGTTCTTTTTTGATATGGCTATAAATTTAATTAATAATTCTTTTAATTTTTCTTCATTAAAAAGACTTAATTTATTTTTATCAATTATATAATAAAGTTTAAAAGAACCATATTTAAGTTCTCTAAGAGTTATATCATTAACATTTGTTAAAATTTTTCCTTTATGAGGATTAGTTTTCAGTTGTTTTATTTTTTTATAAACTTTTAAAGAATCTTGTTTAAATATTTTGTATATTTTATCTCTTAAACTATTAAGAATTACAATCTTAATCATTTTGAAGTTTTAATCTTCATCCTTGTCCATTCTTCAGCTTCTTCCAATGTAGAATATTCTTGTTCATTGACAAATTCAGAAGTTAATTTTTGAAGTTTTATTTGAGCATACATTCTTTTAATAACATCATCATAACTTTCTGATTTTTTTCCAAACTCTTGAAGCAATTCTCTTGTTTTTTTGTGTATTGAAATTGTTGTGTTCATTTGAATCTCTTTGATAATTATATAAAATTATAGTCCCATATAATACTTAAACTTTTCTATTTTACCAAGATTAAGTATAATTTCAAAAACCCCCTATCTACTTTTGCCATCTTTTTTTAGAAATCTCTATCACTTTGTCTATCAAGAAGTATATAATTCTATACTAACTCCTTCTGGAACAGACTCAAGAACTACATTAAATTCTCCATCAGTTAAATCTTCACAGAAATTATCTTCAAGGATTATATCTATCTTTTCAGATTTTAATTCTAAATCTCCACAAGATTTAGGAGAATAAATATAAACATTATCTTCATCGCCTGCTTCTAACTTAATTTTCATCCAGGCTCTCAGATCATCACTCAAAACTCTCTCATCTAACTCATGAGTATCATGCCTTGTATAATTAAAAAAACAAATTTCATCGACATCACTAGGAATCATCAATTCACTCAATCCAATATTACTTCCAACAGCGTCGTTATCAATAGTACTTATCTTACTTTCAAATCTAGTAATAAAATCATGATATTCTACTCTATCGTCATAGCATCTCAAGTAAGAAAATACTTTAACGCCAAAAACTAAAATCATAGCAATAACAACTAAATAAAAAATAAAAATAAATGGTTGACTTAACATTTGTCCTTTTTTCATTTTATGGATATACTATGAAACTTACTTCATTCTCCCATTCATCCCTACATTTAATTCCATAATAACTTACACCTTCATTAACAGTTACAGAATGTTTAGTTCCTTGACCAGAAACTATCATTTGGCTTCCTTCTCCATACTCAAAGTCTATGCTATCTTCTTCATAATAACAAGTTGCAGATTCATCAAGTTTAATATTTAAGAGATTAGTTGAAGTCCAGATTCTCAATAAAGTTGGAGGAACTTCATCCGAGAAAATTTTGAAATTAACTTCTTCTGTAGCAACATTACCTGCAATATCCGTACAGTCAACAGTCAAAGTATAATCTTCACCAGTAGGAATTCCTTCCAAATCGGTTACAGTTGCAGTATGATAAGTGTCTAGGAAACCATTACTCATATTGCCTTCATCAACACTTTGTCCTCCATTTACAAGGCCATAAGCACAGAAAGCATCTCTTTCTGAGTTCACTGCTATGTCTACCTTACTTCCCCAAATCTCTTCATCTTCAGTAGGAGATTCTACACTTATGTTAAATCCTTCCCAAACAACCAAACTCCACAAGAAAGGAGTATACATTATATTGTCAGAGTTATCTGCACATAATATCTGTAAGTCATAACTTGTTTTATTTCCAGTAGGGTCTTCTATAATTTCTCCCCAATCTTCAGTTAACTCGAAAGTTTTACTATATTCGGAACAATCACTCTCTAAATTTGTACAAGTTACAGTTGCAGAAGTTCCAAAACTTTCCATTTCATCATAATTAGCATACAATTCATTTTCTACATCTTCAACAGGAGTGTCCTCATCAAATCCAGAATCTTCCAAGCCAGAATAGTCTGGTTTAATATATTTACAATCTTTAACACCATTAGAATCATATGCATATAATTGTAGAGCTACACTGCTCACTCCTTCAGGTAACATTACGCTACTTAGAGGAGAAATATAATCTATTTCAGGAGGAACTTCATCTGGTGCTTCTCCAAATTCAAATCTAATATAATTACTATCGTCAGCTTGACCAATCTCGTTTTCTGCAAAATCTTTACATTTTACAAATAAATTAACATCTTCTGCAATTTTATCTCCGGTATTCAAAGCAACAATGCCTTCATGAGCCTTCATGTCTTCTCCCCATTCAAGAGAATATTCTGCAGAAGTATAAGAAGTATCAGGACTCTTAGATAATTTACAAGTTCCTTCCTGATCAGTTTCAATTTTAACTTCTACTTGAGTAGCTTCCCACCCTAATACTGTATCAATCTCTAAGTTCTTTCCAGTTTCAGTATGAGGTACACTTACAATTTGACTTTCAACACCTAGGAAACTTGCTTCCAACTTAATTACAGTAGGTTCATTAAAATCATCTTGCTCCCTAGATAAACACATTCCATCTTCTTTTCCAGTTGGTTGCTCTTCTTCATAAGCAATCCACGTACATAAATCATTATTTCCGCCCAAAATCTCACATCTCTCTTCAGTACAATACCATTGCCCTTCAGGAGAACCACAATCTCCACATCTTGCATTGTTAGTATAATATGCTTGTGCACTATCTTCTGCGACACAAGTTCCAGTCCTTATAGATTGTTCTAAAAAATAAAATTCAGATAACAATCCTGCGCCAGCCATAATGTGTCCAAGATTGGCAAGTCCTGCCTGTGAAGCAGTAACTGTAAATCCTTCATAAACAGTAACTCTCCCAGTATAAAAACTTTCAAGATAAATTAAAAATCTAGTCAAAGTCATAGCTCCCGGAAGCGAAGTAAATCCTGCAACCACCGCAGGTGCAATAAAAAATGACGTAAAAAAATTCAATAAAGGAGTTTGGTGTAGTCTTCCTTCAAGTTCAGAGCCTTGACTTTGGACAGAAAACCCAGAAGATAAATCTTCTATTTCCTCAGAAGTCATATTATCTAAAAACGCTTTTGAAGTAACAAGAGCATAACCTAGTTTAAGTTTATCTCCATCAAGAATTTCATCTTCTAATTCATAACTGCTTTCCTGGGTACTCGTTTCTGCAATTATTCCATAAGTTAAAGATACAACCCCCCAATACAACAATCCCTGTCCAGTTAGTGCATAACCAGTAGTCGCAGCATCACAAATCCCTTCCATAGCCGTAAACAATCCTTGACCAACTACTGGAACAAATTGGAGAGCCCATGCAGTAGCCTGACAGGTTGCAAGACTTCCTACAGCAAGAGCGCCAGCAGTACCGATACTGGCTCCAGCATTACCTTCTACAAAATGACAATCTCCCAAAGAATTACACTCATCAACAGTACAAACATTCGTAAATCCATCTCCACCTTCTCCACATAAATCACAACGATCTTCTGGAATTTCAATATACCAAGTATCATAGTCTTCAAAATTATCATAACCTTCAGCACCTTCTCCAGGAGGGTATATTGAATTGCAACTTCCGAGAGGAGTAAAAAGATCATTGTCATATTCACAATCTCCAAGTTCACTACAAGGAGCATCTATTCGACACATATCTCCGAAGACAACACCAACTAAGTGTCCAATTCCGGGAGCATAACCTGCAAAATCAAGCCAATTCCAATCAAAATCTAATCCACCTGCCCAATCATCATTATCTCCACAAGTTATGCAATTTTCCCACTTATTATCTTTGAAAACTGCTCTTACTCTATTTTCATTATCTACATCTACTTCTTCATAACATCTCATTTCTCTGTTTATCCCTTCATCATTATCACCATACTCTGGAACAACATTACCATAGTTACAATTCAATCTATAATTATCTAAGTGCATACTTCTTTTACTATTCTTAAAAAATCCACCAAGAACATTAACACAGACAGATTCACCAGTTCTCAAATCGCTAGGAGAACAATCTTCACAATCGGTAACACAATTAGTAGTTAAACAAAAGCCCTCCTCTCCCTTTGCACCATCGGAATCTTCACATTTACTATTATCTGCACTACACTCTTCAACTAAATCTTCCCTATTCCCCCTACTATCAAACAAATAAAGATCCCAAACGTCCCCATCAGTAGTTCCATCTCCACATGATTGATAATATTTGGCTTCTCCAAAACTTGCACATCCTACTACCTTTGAACAATAAGTATTATCAAAGAAATTACTTGCAGTAAAACCAGTCTCTCCTATAAAACTATCTAAAGTTCCATATTCACATGAACTTCCTTCTTTATAACATCCAAGAACAGCACCAGAACATTCAAGATTACATTGTTGAGCATCATTTACTTCCCAGAGATAATCTGCATTCATATCACCTTCACAAACTTTCCTTTGTTCCAAACTACAACTTGAAGAAAATTGTTGACAACACCCCAATTGACATGCAGTAACTTGTGAAGGAACTTCACCTTCTACAAACTCACCATTATTTTCAGTTTCACATCTTATCTTTTCAATATTAGCCAAACACTGTCCAGGCCCAGAGGGAATACAGGTTCCAAGTTTACATTCAGGAACATCAGATCTAGAACTTCCAGTATATCCTTGTCCATAATCACATCCATCATATCCACTCCATCCTTCTCCACTATCAACTTCTACACAATAGTTTCCATCGCCAGTTATAGGACACGTATCCACATTGGCAGCATAAACATTTTCAGAACCAACAATCATCAAAAAATTAAATACAGCAAAAACTATTATAACAGATCCAAATACTGCAAATTCTTTTTTCAATTTTTGTTTCATTGTTCAATTAAAAAGTGGAACCTCAAAAGTTCTCCATTTTCTTCAGCTTGATAGCTTGTAAGATACCAAGGTTGATAACTCTCATCTATTACTGGACCATTAGCAATACTTGCAGCCAAACTTTCAAAGGCTTGGCTATTTTCCCAAATATAATCATCTATTTCAAATCCAGAACCTGCACATTCATCATTAACCACATCAACTGCAATATCATAAACTTTCTTAATATTAGTTTCTACTTCAAAAAGAACATCACTAATCGAAGATGTAGAATCATAACTACTCAAAGTTAAAGGAAAGCTAACATCTTGGATTGCTCTATTTTCTGCTAATTGTGGTTCCCCTAAAATTAAATCTCCAAAGTTATAACCTATATCTAATCCTAATCCTTCAATAACATCAAATCCATCTCTCATACAAGTTTCAATTTTTTCTCTTTCAGAATTTTGGCCCATATACTCTAAAAGTTCTCCTTCAATAAAACTCAAAAGTGGCAAACCATTGTAACCATCCTTGCACCCATAACTCACAGAATATCCTCCAACTTCCTCAGAATAAACTGGATCAAAATATCCTCCTTGTATGGAAACAAAGAGTATAGAATCAACTAAACTATCTTTAACACAATCTCTAACAACTTTCTTAACAGGTTCAACTTGAGAGGCTACAAAAGCTTCGGAATCTTCTCTTTCAGTTCCGGTAGTAGTTAAAAATCCACCAAGATATAAAAACAAAGCAACTACTGTAATTAAAACAATTCCTAGAATAATAAATACAGTAACTTGACCTCTTTTTGACATAAACAAGTTTCTACTCAGAAACTTATAAAGATTTCGTTAATCATTACTCACTCTAGGTGCCAAAAGAGTCATCAAGTGCAACTTATCAGTAACTTTATACTCTATCTGTAAGGGATAATCTTGACCAAATTTCAAACTAACTTTATCGGTCAACTTTCCACCCTTCAAAATCTTCTTCAGGTAAGTTATAGAATACTTGGATTTTATCTCCTCTTTTTCCCCATCTAAAACAATACTCGTGTCATCACTTTTTCTGACTTCAACTTTAGCATCATTGGTAGTTCCAACAGCTTCGATTAAAAAATTTCCACCATTAACACTCAAAGAAACACTATCTGAAACAATATCCATATCATCAATCGCTTCATTAAAAACAACATTATTCATTTCAACAGAACCTGCAAATTGTAAATCAGGTATCTTTTGATCTTTTTCATGAATATCTATCAAACCTAAATTAAAATTTCTTTTAGTATCTCCTTTCAAACCAATCTTCAGCCTATTTTTCTCTTCATCTAATTCCAAAACCAAACTATCTGAAGGTTTAGCCCTACTAAGAACATGTTTCAAGCTTTCAAGATTAACTGAAATAACCTCCATACCTTTAATATCATACTCTGCAAAAGCACTATTCAAAAGCCTAAAAACAATCATAGCAACATTGGCAGGATCCATTGCAATAATTTCTAACTTATCTGGATCTAACTTAATCCTAACATCACTAACTAAATCAGAAAGAATATTTACACTATCTTTCAAAAATTTTGGTTCAGTCAAAACTAATCTCATAGTGCAAGTAAGAATGAAGAACTGCTTTTAATAATTACTGTTCTAAAAAAGATAATTAGTCATTAGCTCTCCACCTATGACTACACTTAGTACACTCAAAAAATCTTGTTTCAGACTCATCTGCAGCCCTTGTTTGAAGAGTCCAATAGTAAGAATGTTTATTTCCACATTTTTCACATTCTTCTTTAACTTTTGGCAAAGTTTCAACTTTTTTACTTTGAACTTCAATATCTTGATCTTTATTTAATTCAACTTTCTCTTTAAATACAATACTTCCAGCTTTCTTCCGAGGAGCATAATTACAATTAACACATTTTAGTTTAGACTTCTCCCTATCCAAAACCATTATACTTTCACATTTAGAACAAAATAAATCATCCATTTTAAGCAAACCCTCCCACAAGTTCAGTAAACATTATTTTAATCCATCCAAGATAAGGAACTCTAATAGTTGCAACCCCAACCATTCTTCCTTCATCAATTTCTTCTTCTTTTAGTCTCGACTCACTTCTGGCATTATTATCTCCTTTTGTTTGAAAATAATGCTCTCCTTCTTCTTCCCAAAGTTTAACAATTCTGTGTATTACTGGATAGCGAGTAGTTGACTGAAAAATTAGTATATCTCCGTTATTTATATTTTTTGCTTCTTTTCCAAACACAACCATAATATCTCCTTTATTGAAACCATTTCTAAATTTAAAATCATGAAACTCTTCCTTACTTATCCCCTTAGATTCATACCACTCTTTGTTTTCTTCCCACCAAGAATCAAAATCTAGCCCATTATGTTCCATACTTCCGGAAACAACAGCGACAATAGGATGAGTAGTTCCAAAAACAAAACCTATTCCTGGATAAATAATAAATTTAATAATAATAAAAGCCAAAACAATAGAAACAATCCAACTTAAGGGAGTATCTTCGTGCCAAAGGAATTTCCACGCTCTCTTCAAATAATTCATCTTAGATATTTTTTATTTGTACAAGTAATTCAGAATTTTTCTTTTTTAGTCTAGAAATGCAAGCCTCTATTGATTTTCTAGGATCTTCTTTTCCATCAGTTTTAACAATCAACACAGGATTTCCAACTAAGGGATGATCTCTTTTATAACCAGAAACTTCTACATGAGAATCATTATTTAATTCATCCCTCAAAACATTAGCAAGAGTGTGATCTTCTCCAACTAATTCAAGTTTAATAGAGTCTTTAGTTTGTTCTAAAACTTTAACTTCCATTTTCAAAAAATTGGACTGACCTATCTTTTAAACCTTTCGGTCAATCTTTAGAAATTAAATCTCCAATAGTTAAATCGGAGTCCTTAAAATCAACTTCTTTCTTTTCTTGTCTAGCTAATTCTGCTTTATCTAAAATTTTAATACCTAAAAAAACTTCTAATTTTTGAGCAAGTTTAAAGTTAGGTTTCAATTTGCCAGATTCTAATTGATGAATAACTGATTCTTTTTCTGCAATAGCTTTTGCTAACTCTTCCTGTTTTAATCCCTTTTTTTCCCTAGATTTTTTTACAAGTTCAGAATAATTATCTACAACAACTTCAACATAACCCGCCTCTTCGGTTTCTTTTTTCATTTCAACTTTTCTATCAATAACAGGTTGATTTATTGTAATAACATCACCATAATTAGAACAATTTATGCAAACATTAATCATGGTGCCTTCTACTATGGCATCAACTAATTCCCCTTCTTTTCCACACATTTCGCAAACATTCATAGAAAAAGGGAGTAAAAACAAAAATAAAAAGGTTATGGTGCTGGCGGAGGAGATAGGAAAGAAACAATATCTTCCAAACTTCGAACACCTTCTAAAACTACTCCAGAATCTATCCATATTGAAGGAAAAGATTCTATATTATAAGAGTCCAACAAAATATTAATTACAGAAATATCCATGTCTGCTGCTAAAGGGATTAAAATAAGATTAGGTCCATACTGCTCCTTAATATCTCCAAGAACCCTTGATACGGTGCTTTGCTGAGCTTTCAAATTTAAATCTTCAGTGCTATCCAAATAGAAGTAAACCAAAACATCGTAGTTGGCATTACACTTATCTTTCAAAACTAAACTGTTAATATAAAATTCAGTTCTCAACAGATTATATCTTTTCTTTTCAAACTCCAGCTTATCTGTTAATCTATTTGCCTTTTCATATTCTCCCAAAACTAATCCATCTTGATAAATTCTGTCTCCAAATTTTAAATTTTCATCAATTGCCTCTTCACAAGAAATCTCATCTATACTTTGATAATAATATGATTGTAATCTTAAATCTCCCCACCTAACTACTAGATTATCAAATTCTTCCTGAACTTCGTCTAGTCTAGATTCTTCCAAGACGATTCCAAGATAAACTCCAACAACAAAAACTATTACCGTAAATATAAGGGCCTTCCAAAAAAGATCTGTTTGCGGTTTTACCATTTTCTTTGTTTAGTTATAAGTCTCCATAACGAATGAATATAGATTAGAGGATATAAAGTTAAATATATTAATAAATATATTGCAAATTTATGATATTTTTTAATTCCTATCCTAGAATTTTCAATAACAGCTTGTGAATAAATCAAATATAAAACTCCCAGTATTAACAAGACCATTGCGAAAAATGCAAAAACATTCGGATTTAAATTAAGTGCTTCTAAAGTAAGAAAATTACTTTCTGCAGCAATAGAATATTTCGATACTAAATATGTGTTTATAACTTTCTTACTCAATACATATGTAAATACTCCAAATCCAAACAAACTCAAAACAAATTGAGAAAAGAAAAAAGGAACAACAAACAACCCCATCATTCCGTGTTTTGGATTAAAGAAGGTTGATTTATATTTCCACATAGTTTGAAATCCGCCAAGATTCCATCTAAGTCTTTGCTTCCACCAATCTCTCAATTTAGAAGGAACAGTAGTATAAACCTTAGATCTTAAATCTATTCTTACCTTTTTATTATGGCTAAGAATATTCCATGTTGCTTCAATATCTTCGGTTAAATTTTTAGAATCAAATCCACCATATTCAATAAATTGTTTTCTTTTATAGATGCTCAATGGTCCCGGGGCAACATATATTCCTTCCAAGAATTGCAATAATTTTCTTCCCCACGCAATAATAGCATATTCCACTGCCTGCATATATTCAACCATTTTTTTTCTATTCTTAACTAAAATAGTAGAAGTTACAGCAGATACATCTTTTTCCTCAAAAAAAGCAACCATATTTGTTATAGCTTTTTTTTCAGGATATGAATCTGCGTCAATAACTGCAAACAATTCCCCTTTTGCAATTTTCAGAGCTTGATTTAAGGAATCTGCCTTTCCAGAATTTTTTTTATCAAGAATCTGAATTTTATTACCAAATTTCTTCATTTCTCTTAAAGTATTATCTTTACTTCCATCATTTATTGCAATAATATCTAATTTGTCCTTAGGATAATCTTGTGCTAAAACTGCATTGACTGTATCGGCAATAATATCTTCTTCATTATATGCTGGAACCAAGACACTAATTGTGGGAAATTTTTTGGCAACTCTTTCTTCAATCAACATCGCCTTATTCCTATGGTGAATCATAAGAAACAACGAACCCAAATAAAGAGAAACCAAGATAAAAAATAAATAAACATAAGTAAGAAATTCCAAAATTATTCACCTTCACTAACTGCTAACTTTTCCTTTAACTCATCTTCAACAACATCAAAATAATCAAAAAATTTCGGAGTAAGTTTCAATAATTTAGTTCTACCAAATCTTTCAGAAAGAACAAATCCTTCTTCTTTTAATTTTCTAATATGATCGTAGGCTTTATTCCCACGATAATTAATAACATCTGATTGTATGGCTGGTTGCCTATAAGCAATAATAGCCAAAGTTTCTTGAGTGGGCTTATCTAATTCTGCATCACTTAATAATTCTTCAGTCAAATACAAATAATCTTTTCTTATATTTAATTTCCATCTATTCTTCTCATCTTTAATAATTTCCAAGGCAGTTTCACGTTTAGAATAATCTTCTCTCAACTTCTCAAGAACTTGTTTAATAAATCCAATGCTTCCAATACTAGATAATCTACTTATTTCATCTATTGTAAGAAATCTTCCAGTTGTGAACAAGATCGCCTCTATTTTATTCTTATTATCTTGCATACAAAAACATGTTGATTAAATATTTATAAAACTAACCTAAACTTTGCATTGTTATCTAGACTTTGAATCTTAAAATAGCAGCAATTCCTCCAAATTCCTTCAATTGCTTTCCTTCCTGAGTATCAAGTGAAATCATCATAACTCTAGCACCAATTGTTTCTGCTTTTTCCTCAAAATTATCAATTATGCTATCTTCCAAATCTTCAGACAATAAAACAACATCAACCGCACCTTTAGATAAAGCATCTAAAACATCTTTTTCTTTATAGACTGCTTTTCCTCCACCTTTTGCAGACAATGAGTGAAAAAATTTCTCCATAATTTTCTTTTCTTCTATTATTTCTTCACTAGCTAACAAATCATGACTCTTATCAACTAATTCATTTAAACCAAATTCGCCAGTATAACTTAAATCTTTTAATCCTAGCATCTTATCCTTAACTCTTGTTTGCAAATAATCTCCATTAAAAAAATCCTCCTTACTTGGACCAGGTCCACCAATGATAACTCCTTTTATTTCTTTTTCAGAAAATTCCCTATTGGCAGTTTCAGCAACTCTTTGAAAAAATCTATGTGCAGCCTCTTCCCTAAGTCTTGCGTATCTTTGTTGGCTATTATGTACAAGAACGCAATTAGCAATAAAATTTTGATTTTTAACAGAAATATCTGACATCTGAACCATTTCACCTAATTCAATAGATTTTATCTTAACAGGAACCAAATTATAGTTAAAAATAACTTTTAATTTTTCATATAGCTCTTCATTTTCAGTTTTTATTTTATCTATAAAATTTTTCTTGAAAATTGATTTACTCATCTCTCTTTCATTATAAAAAAAATTTGAAACATTGGAAAAATCTTTTTTCAAATAACCATAATCTTCCAGTAACTTTCTAATTTCTTTACCTGTTTTAATTATTTGTCTAACATTAGATCTTATTCCTCTCTTATTCAATAATTCTCCTAATTTCCTTCTCTTTTCAGAAAAATTAAAGCCTATAGCTTCATTAAAATAATTCAATGATTCTTTTTCAGTAATTCTTACAATATACCTATAATTATCACTATAAGGATTTTTTTTATTATCATACTCTCCAATCCCTGAAATAATCCCAAACCTTAACAAAGACATTTGAATTTGTCTAATTAAATATTTATTATTCATGCCAATAGATAATTCATTCTCAGTAACATAACCCTCTGCATCAAATAATCCTCTCAAAAATGCCGCCAGAACCTTATCTGGAGATTTCAATATTTTTTTAGGAATCTCAGAATTAAGAGACTTATCAATTTCAGGAAATTCTTCAACAACAAAATCATGTAATTTTTTGTTATAAATTCTAATCTCAAAATAATTTTTACTTTCTCTAAACTTAACCTTAACATCTAAATTAAATAACTTACTAAAAAAAGTTTTATAATAATTAGCTAATTCTTCATTTTGTTCATAAAAAACTAGTCTGTTTGTATCCGGATTTCCATCACCAAGATAATATCCTAAAAATTGTGCAAAACTTTCATCTAATACTTTAAAGCTTTCAAAATCTAATTTTTGTATTTCACCTTTAATATTTATTCTTTCAGGCATTAATAAACAATCTCCTTCTTTTAATTCTTCTGAAACTTTTTCAACAATTCCATTTTCAGTTCTAACAAAAAAAGTATGTTCAAAAGAAGATTCGATCTCCAATCTAGGATTTTTAGTAATTATTTTCATAGATCTTTTTTTAGAATCCCATTTGTTTGTAACTGCAGAATTAATTAAAGATCCTTCTCCTAATTCGACACTCTTAACAACATAAGGATTGTGTAAATTTTCAATTTTTTCTAGGTTTCCATCGTGAATTTGAACAACTGAATCTGTAACTAAACATTGCCCTCCTTTAGT
>CAYFNK010000001.1:17615-157256 GCA_964344555.1 Candidatus Woesearchaeota archaeon
ATTTCTTCTTTCAAAGATTTATTTTCTTTTGCTTTAGCCTGTCTAACTTCACTTAAAACATTAACAAACTCGTCAAATATTTTTTCAGAAAAAATATCTTTTATCTTTTTATCATATTTTGGCCATTCGGATAAATGAATGCTTTTTTTCTTTTCCTTCTCTACAAAATAAAGATTATAAATTTCTTCAGTTATAAATGGCATTATTGGAGCAAACATTTTCAAAATTCCATTCAGCATAGTGTACAAAACATATTGTGCACTCTTTCTTTCACCTTCTCCTCTCCTATCTGGATTGTATAATCTATCTTTAGCAATTTCTAAATAATTATCACAAAAAGTGCTCCAAAAAAAGGAATCAGTTACAAGTTTAGATTTAGAGTATTCATACTTCTCAAAAGATTCTTTAGCAGTCTTAACAGCTTCATTAAATTTAGACAAAACTCCCTTATCCAAATCTGTAAGTTTAATTTTCTTACTTAGATTAAAATCTTCTAAATGCATCAATGTAAATTTAGAAGCGTTCCACAACTTAGTAATTGTTTTAAGACCTGTTGAAACTTCTTCTTCTTTATAGGGTAAGTCTTTTCCAAGATTACTACTTGCAGACCAAAACCTGAAGGCATCAGAACCATATTTTTCAATAACAGTAGTAGGTTCAATAAAATTACCCAATGATTTAGACATCTTTTTTCCTTTTGAATCTAATCCATGTCCTGAAATAGTTATATCTTTCCAAGGAATATTTTTATCATGGAAGTAAGATTTAGCAATACTATAAAATGCCCATGTCCTGATTATGTCGTGTGCCTGAGGCCTTAAAGACATAGGTAGTAACTTTGTTTTATCATAAGCATCATTTATCTTAGTTGTTACAGAAGAAGTCATCCATGTATCCATAACATCTGTTTCAGGAATTAAATCTTCCTTTTTATATCCTTTCGGAATATATCCTTCCCTAGGATCTACAGGTAATTCTCTCAAGCTAGGCAAAATAATTTTCCCAGTTTTTTTATGGTACCAAACTGGAAATGGAACTCCATAGAATCTCTGTCTTGAAATAACCCAATCCCACTGTAAATTTTCTACCCAATGATTATACCTAATTTTCATAAAATCAGGATACCACTCAACCTTACTTCCTTGTTTTATCAATTCCTTTTTATGGGCTAAAACATTTACAACCCACTGAAGAGATTTTAAGAATTCTATATCTACTCCGGATCTTTCACTAACATTAACTACGTGAGTTATTTTTTTCTGATTTATCAAACTAGAATCTTTCTTCAAATCTTCAATTATTTTTTTTCTTGCCTCTTTGATTTCTAATCCCTCATACTTCTCAGAAAGATCATTCATTTTTCCATTCTTAGAAATAACTATTCTTAAATCTAAATCATATTTTGACCATTTTTCTATATCTTCCTTGTCACCAAAAGTACAAACCATCATCAATCCAGTCCCTTTATCTATTTCTACAGATTTATCTTCAAGAATTGGAACTTCATAATTAAAAAGAGGAACTTTTGCCTTTTTACCTTTAAGTTTTTTATATCTTTTATCTTTCGGATGATAAAACAAAGCAACACATGCAGGGATTAATTCAGGCCTTGTAGTAGAAATAATCAAATCTTTATTTTCACATTTAAAGACTATGTCATTAAAAAATGATTCTTTTTCAACATCTTCTAAATCTGCTTGAGCTAAACTAGTTTGTAGTTTTACATCCCAGAGGATAGGGATATTTTTCCTCTCCAAAAATCCTTTATTATACAAATCTATGAAAGATTCTTGAGCAACTTTCACAGATCTAGAGTCAATAGTAGAATAAGTAAGACCCCAATCAACACTTATTCCCAAAAGATTCCACAATTTTTTATAATTCTCTATCCCTTTCTTTGTTTCTTTCAAACAGAGTTTAGTAAATTCTTTACTACTTACTTTAGATTTATCCACTTTGTAAACTTTTTCAACATATCTTTCAGTAGGAAGCCCATTATCATCAAAACCCATAGGGAAGAAAACATTAAAGCCTCTCATCCTTTTATATCTAGCAATAAATTCAAATTGAGAATAATGCATGGCATGTCCTACATGAAGATGTGAAGCCGAAACATATGGAGGAGGGGTATCTATTGAATAAACCTTCTTCTTACTTTTAGGATTAAACTTGTAAATATTATTTTTTTCCCAATAACTTCTCCATTTTTTTTCAGATTCTTTAAACTCATATCTTTTGGGCAAATTCATGATATGTAGCCTCTGAAATATTTATTTAAAACTTTTGCTTGACAACTTGTCACAGACAAAGAAATAGTATTTAAAATAAAAAAATAAATAATAAATATGAAAATAAGTGAAGAATTAGCAGAATTAATTGGAATAATCATCGGTTACGGAAACATTCATTACAATATAAGAACCAGAAAATATTACGTAGAAATAACAGGAAATCCAAAAAAAGAAGGAAAATACTTTAAGTACATTTCTTCACTATTTCAAAAGATAATCAACAAGCCAGGAAGAATAAGACTCTCTGGAAGAGGATTAAGATTAAGAGTTTATAGCAAACATTTCGTAGAGTTTCTTATCAATGATTTAAATCTCCATTATAATTATGGAAAAGCTTACTCCGTAACAATTCCAAAACAAATTTTAGAAGATAAAAACTTAACAATTAAATGTTTAAAGGGAATTTTTGATACAGCCGGATCTTACTTTTTATCAAATAAAGGTTATAGAAAGGACTATCTTTGTTTAGAGATTACAACATGTAGTAAAAATTTAGCAAAACAAATTCTCCAGGTTATGAAAAAAGATTTTCGAATTAAGTATAGGACATGTTTAAGAGATAAATTTGCAAAAAAATATATCCTATCTTTAAATGGTGAGCTAGAAACAAAAAGATGGTTTGAAAAAATAGGAAGTTCCAATCTTTATAAATTACACAAATTTTTAGAATTTACTGGTTCGAAATCTTTAAATACAGTTCCAATTACTCCAAACTCAGAATGGGGCGGTAGCTCAGTCTGGGAGATTGATAAGGTAAAAAGCTGTCAACCCAAAAGCACTAGACTGAAGATCTAGGTGTCGAGGGTTCAAATCCCTCTCGCCCCATTTTAATATTTCTAAGAAAGTTTTATAAACAAAAAACATTAAGAAAAATTATGATTAAATCAAAAAAAGGTGCTATGGAACTTTCTATGTCTACAATAATAATCATAGTTATTGGTATAGCCTTACTTTCTCTTGGTTTAGCATTTGTTAGGGGGATTTTTAAAAAAATAACAGATGAATCTGATCAAATTTTTGCGATGAGTGAAGAACAAATAAGCGAACTATTTGAAGATTCCAATTCTTTAATCAAGATAGTTCCGGAAACAGTAGATGCGGAAATAGGAGAAATTATTCTTTCTGGAGTGATAATTAAAAATACAAGAAACGAGTCTATTACATTCAATCTATCTACTGCTCCTCCTGGAGAAGGAAATGCAATATGTAAATTTGCAGAAACTTTATCAAACACTGCTGGACCATATGGCCTTGTACCTGGGGAAGTAAAAAAGATAAAAATTGAAATGAATTTGGAAAACTCAGTACCTTATTCAGATGCATGTAATGTAAATATACAGTTAGATGATAATTCAAAGTATATTGCAACCTTATACGCTCAGGTTACAGCATAAAATTTTATAAACTTCTTTTCTTAATTTTATTCAATGAAAATATATAACACCTTATCTAAGAAAAAAGAAGATTTCAATCCAAAAAAGAAAATAAATATGTTTGTCTGTGGACCTACTGTCTACAATTATATTCATTTAGGCAATGCAAGAACATTCGCAAATTATGATTTAATAGCGAAATATCTAAGATATCAAAAAATAAAACTATTTTATTTACAAAATATTACTGACATAGATGACAAAATAATAAAAAGATCAAAAGAAGAAAAGACAACCTGGAAAAAATTAGCAAGAAAATATGAAAAAGAATTCTTAGAAGATATTTCAAAACTAAAAATAAACTCCATAGACAAATATGCAAGAGCAACAAATTATATTGAAGAAATAGTTTCTCAAGTTAAAAGATTAGAAAAAAAAGGGTATACTTACACAATAGAAAACGACGGCATATACTATGATTTATCTAAAAACAAAGAATATGGTAAATTATCTAAACGAAAATCTTTAGGAGAAGAAGATGCAGTTTCAAGAATAGACGATAGTAAAGATAAAAAGAATAAAGGAGATTTTTGTTTATGGAAATTTTCTAAGCCTGGAGAACCAAGTTGGAAATCTGAATTTGGAGAAGGAAGACCAGGTTGGCACATAGAAGATACTGCAATAACTGAAAAAGAACTTGGAAAACAGTATGATATTCATGGAGGAGCAATTGATTTAATCTTTCCACATCACGAGGCAGAACTTGCTCAAATGGAATCAATTACGAGAAAAAAACCATTTGTTAAATATTGGGTACACTCTGGATTTCTAAATATTAACAAGGAAAAAATGGCAAAGTCTGGTTCTTTTATAATGTTAAAAAAGGCATTAGAGAAATATAATCCCTTAGCAATAAGATATTTTTTTATTTCGGCACACTATAGAATGCCTTTAGATTTTTCAGAAGATAGTTTAGTACAGGCAGAATCTTCTTTGAATAGATTACAAGAATTTTATATTAATGCTAAAAACTCAAAAGAAAATATTGATCAAAGACTAGTTAATAATACAAAAAATAAGTTTCTGAAAGCAATGAATGATGATTTTAACACTCCAAAAGCATTGGGAGAATTATTTAGTTTCATAAGAAAGGCAAACAGTTTAGGTTATGGAAAAAATTCTTACAAACTACTCAAAGATTTAAATCAATTTTTAGATGTATTAGAAGAGGAAATAAAAATTCCCAAAGAAATTTCAGATCTAGTCAAACAAAGAGAAAAAGCAAGAAAATATAGAAATTGGAAAACATCAGATAAAATAAGAGAAAAAATAAACAAAAAGGGTTATTTAATTCAAGATACAGACCTAGGTCCAAAAGTTAAGAAAATCAAATAGAAACCTTTTTAAAATACTCAATTCTGCTTTCATTACATGTCTACATATAATAAGAAACCAAGCGAATTAATAGAAAAAACTGCTGAGAAATTAAAACAAGTAGAACAAATTAATCCACCAGAATGGTCTAGTTTCGTAAAAACAAGCACTTCTAGAGATAGGCCTCCTGTAGAGAAAGATTGGTGGTACTCCAGAGCAGCTTCTATTTTAAGAAAATTAGATATTTTAGGGCCAATAGGTACAAATAAATTAAAAAGAAAATATGGCGGAAGAAAAAACAGAGGCCATAAACCAGAGAAATTTTTCAAAGGTTCTGGAAAAATAATAAGAACAATTCTAAATCAATTAGAACAAGCAGGTTTAGCAGAACAAAAAGAAACAAAAGGACATAAGGGAAGAGTTCTAACAAAAAAAGGAAAATCATTCTTAGATAAAGTAACAAAATAAAATGGCAAGATACAAACCTACTGCTAAGAAAAGAAGATTAACGAAGAAAGGAAAACAAACTAAGTGGGCTCCTTTTTGGATAATACCTAAAATTTTGGGAAAAGGTAAGAAAGTACATCCTTCTAGATATACAGCAGTGAAGAAGAGATGGAGATCTTCATCTAAGTTAAAGGCATAAAAATGGAAAGAATATACACCGTACCCTTAAGAAAAGAATTTCAAAAAGCTCCAAAATACAAGTATGCTAGTAAGGCAATGAGGGCACTAAAAGAATTCCTAGTAAAACATACAAAATCAGATAATATTAAAATAGGAAAATATCTTAATCAAACAATTTGGAAAAATGGGCCTAAAAATCCTCCTTCAAAAGTAAAAATAAATGTAGTAAAAGATAAAGATAATTTAGTAAATGCAGAATTAGTTGACGCTCCTGAAGAAAAAAAAGAAGTAATTGAGAAAACAACTAAGAAAGAAGAAGTAAAAAAAGAAACACCTAAAAAAGAAGTTAAAGAAGAAAAAATTCCAAAGGCTTCAGAATTAAAAAAAGAAACAAAAGAAAAAGTTCCTACTGCTAAAGAATTAGTAGAAAAAAAGAATTCTAAAAAATAATGGAAGAGAAATTTCCTTTTGAAAAAGAAGATAACTCAATAATTACTTTAAAAGAATATGAAACCAATCCTAATCTGGGCTGCACTCCAAATAAAAGGCCATTAAAAGAAATTCTAACTTATGGAATTATAAACATAAACAAACAACAAGGTCCAACTTCTCATCAGATTACAGATTATACAAAAAAAATTCTAAAGATTAACAAAGCTGGACACTCGGGCACTCTTGACCCAAATGTTACTGGAAGTTTAATCATAGCTTTGGGAAGATCTACAAGAGTAATTCAAAATTTACTGGAAGCTGGAAAAGAATATGTGTGTCTAATGCACTTACATAAAGAAGTAGATAAAAAAGAGATAGAAAAAACAATCTTATCTTTTGTTGGAAAAATTAATCAACTTCCTCCAGTAAAATCTTCAGTAAAAAGAAGAACAAGAAAGAGAGAAATTTATTACATAAATATTTTAGAAATAAAGGGACAAGAAGTCCTATTCAAAGTTGGATGTGAAGCTGGAACATACATTAGAAAATTATGCCACGATATTGGAATAAAACTAGAAACAGGTGCACACATGGTTCAGTTAGTAAGGACAAGAGTTGGACCATTCTTAGATAAAACTTGGTATTCCCTACACGAATTAAAAGATGCATATGAATTTTACAAAGAAGGAAAAGAAAACAAATTAAAAAAAATAATTCTTCCAGTAGAATCAGCAGTTGAACATCTTCCAAAAATTTGGGTAATGGATAATGCAGTAAACAGTTTATGCCATGGTGCAAGTTTAGCAATTCCAGGAATAGTAAAATTTAATTCGAGAATAGAACCCAAAGATAATGTAGCAGTATTTACATTAAAAGATGAATTAATCTGTACTGGCACTGCAAAAATGAGCGGTAAAGAAATTAAGAAATCAAAAAAAGGGATAGTTCTAGAAACAAAAAAGGTGTTCATGAAAAGAAATACTTACAATTAGTTTTTTTTTAAATAAGATAACTTCTTCGTAGTTACAAAATATTTATATAAACAAAATCCTAAATTCAACCAAGGATATTTTTCCTAAAAAATTGGAGGTAACTACATGGCAAAAGCAACACCCTGGGATAAATGGGCTTTCACAGCCGCTTGGGTAATTGCTGTTATACTTGCTTTGGGAGGACTTGCTAATCAAGCTTGGATTGGCGCCACATGGTGGGGCTTAGTCTTTGTTATTTTAGGTTTGGTAGTAGGTTTCATGTACTCAGCTAAGGATATAACTCCTTTAGTTTTGATGACTTTAGCTTTAATTCTGCTAAACAGTGGCGCAAGTTTACTAGCAATACCGTATTTGGGCGGACTAGTTGATAGCGCTGTTGGATATTTCATGGCATTCTTGAGTCCGGCTGCTTTAGTTTTGGTTCTTAAGAAAGTCTATGCACTTCTAAAATAAATTTAATTTTTTCTTTTTCTTTTTTTTAAAACAAAAACTTTTTAATGTTCATTACCAGATTATTCTCTTATGTCCAAGGAAGATTTAGAAATTAGAAAAAGAAGGTTAGAAAAACTAGAATTCTTGAGAAAAGAAGGAATTAATCCTTATCCATATTCATTTAACAAAAAAAATACAGCTAAACAAATAAAGGAAAAATTTTCTAAGCTCAAAAAAGAGGAAAAAACAAACAGCAAAACAAGTGTAGCAGGAAGAGTTATGGCTTCAAGAGTCATGGGTAAAATCTCATTTTTCACAATTCAAGACCAAACAGAAAAGATACAAATATACGCAACAAAAGATTCTACAAAAAATTATCAAATACTCAAAAAAATAGATACAGGAGATTTCATAGGAATAGAAGGAACAATATTTAGAACAAAGGCAGGAGAAATAACTATTCATGCAAGGAAGTTTGAATTACTATCAAAAAGTTTAAGGCCTTTACCTTCTAAGTGGCACGGATTAAAAGACGAAGAAATAAGATACAGGAAAAGATACTTAGATATATTGTCTAATTCTGAAACAAAGGAATTATTCATAAAAAAACAAAAATTTTGGAGTACAATTAGAAACTTCCTAATAAAAAAAGGATTTTTAGAAGTAGAAACACCAGTTTTAGAAACTTCCGCAGGAGGAGCAGCAGCAACGCCCTTTGTTACACATCATAATTCATTAGATCTTAAAGTATTTCTAAGAATTTCAATGGGAGAACTTTGGCAGAAAAAATTATTGGTAGCAGGATATGAAAAAACCTTCGAAATAGGAAGGCAATTTAGAAACGAAGGAATAGACATGGAACACTTACAGGATTATACTCAAATGGAATTTTACTGGGCATATGCTGATTACAAAATGGGAATGAGACTTGTAGAGGAGATGTACAAAGAAGTAACAAAACAAGTCTTAGGTAAACTAAAATTTGAATCACAAGGACACAAAGTAGATTTATCAAAAAAATGGAAAATTTATGATTATGAGAAAACAATTAAACAAAAAACAAAAATAGATATATACAAACACAACAAAAAAGAGATTATCAAATTTCTTAATAAAAACAAAATAAAGCACGATAAAAAAGTAGACAAATGGAGATTAGTAGATTTATTGTGGAAACATTGCAGAAAAAGCCTAAGTGGTCCCGGATTTTTAGTAGGTCAACCGGTAGAGATTTCTCCCTTAGCAAAAAGGAGCAGAGAAGACAATAAAAAAGTAGAACAATTCCAAGTAATTATTGCAGGATCAGAAATGGGCAATGGTTATTCAGAATTAAATGATCCTAATGACCAAAGAGAGAGATTTGAGAGACAAATGAAATTAAAAGAAATGGGAGACGAAGAAAGTATGGATCACGATAAAAGTTTTATAGAGGCCCTAGAATATGGTATGCCTCCTGCTTGTGGATTTGGAGTCTCAGAAAGATTTTTTTCTTTCTTAGTGAATAAACCCATAAGAGAATGTGTAATCTTCCCTTTAATGAGGCCAGAAAAACAATAATAAAACTTAAATACTAAGAATTTTCATTCAAAATTAACATAATAGGGAGGGAAAAACTATGTTAGTAGTTAAATCAAAAATAAAAGAAGTTGCAAGTGATGTTAATGTTTCTGGAGACTTCGCTGAAGCTTTAGATAAGAAACTAGAAGCTCTAATTCTTGAAGCTTGTGAAAGATGCAAAGCTAACGGAAGAAAAACAGTTCAATCTCGCGATTTATGAGCTTTTTTCTTTTTTTTCTTTTTACTAAGAATTATTTTCAATATTAAATTTTCCTTGACAACTTGTCATAGGCCGAAAAAATGCTTATATAATAATAAAACAGATATAAAAGAGATTTATAATCTCTTTTCTTCTTTTTAATTACCAAAAAGTATTTATTCAAACTATTCTTTTTTTATTTATGAAAAATAAGGGAACTCGTGCAGAAAGAGAATTATTGCACAAATTTTGGGAAAGGGAATGGGCATGCATGAGGAGTGCAGGATCTGGCTCAACAACAAGACCTTCTCCAGACCTTTTAGCAAGCAAAGATAACAAAACCTTGGCCATAGAATGTAAGTCAATAAAAAACAGAAGCCATCATTTTAACAAAGAGGAGATTAATCAGTTAATACTATTCTCGGAAATATTTGGGGCCAAGCCAATAATAGGTATGAGATTTGATAAAGAAGGATGGTTTTTTCTCAATGCAAAAACTATTCCAACTAATAAAAATGGGAACTACACTGTTTCATTAAATTTATCTAAAGAATTAGGATTATCTTTTGAAAACCTATTAAATGAAAATTAAAAATAAAACAAAAATTATTCTTTTACTTTTTCTAA
Organism: Candidatus Woesearchaeota archaeon; assembly: GCA_964344555.1. Taxonomy (GTDB): domain Archaea; phylum Nanobdellota; class Nanobdellia; order SCGC-AAA011-G17; family PNOQ01; genus CAYFNK01. The sequence goes on from CAYFNK010000001.1 coordinate 27,520, forward strand.
TTCAGAATGTCAGTGCCCTGCAAATCACAGAAATAATGTATAATCCAGAAGGCTCCGACAATAACAGAGAATACATAGAAATTTATTCTGAAGAAGAATTAAATTTAACTAATTTTACAATAAAAGATTCCAATTCAGAAGACAATTTAGAATTACTAAAAAACGGAAGCAATTACTACCTAATTGTAGAAGAGAATTTCAACTATTCTAATATTAACGCAACAATATATTCTGCAGGCGCAGCCATAGGGAATGGATTAAACAATAATGAAGATTTAATCATATTATCAGAAAATTCAACAATAAAAGAAATAGTTCATTATTTTTCAGAATGGGGAGGAAATGGTAATAATATGTCCATATGTATAATAAATAACACTTGGCAAGAATGTATAGCTACACCAGGTTACCAGAATAAAATTCCACAAATATCTAAAGAATATTCAATAATCATATCGGAATTTTTACCAAACCCTGTAGGATTAGATTCTGCAGAAGCACCAGAGGGAGAATGGATAGAAATTTTCAACAATGGAAGCCAAATAATAAACATTGAAGAGTTCATACTAAGAGATGAAAAACAAAATGAGATAATAATTACTGAAATAAATGCAGAGCTAGAAATAGGCCCAGAGGAATACTTAATTATCTACATGAATGGAGCCTGGGGCTTTCTTAATAACGAGGGGTTTGAGAAAATAGAGATATTAGACAAAGAGTACAACCTCATAGATTCTGTAAGTTACGACGGATCAAAAGAAGGTCTTTCATGGTCACTAATCAATTCTTTTTGGAATTTAGTAATACCAACACCAAAAGAAGAAAATTCTGATCAAGAAGTAAAGAAAGAATCAACTATAGAAATAGAAAACACCTATCTTGGAACAGATAACAAAGCAAAATTTGGAGATAACATAAGGATTAGATTAAATATTTACAAAGGAGATACTACAAAGGAAGAAATTAAAGCCTACATTGGAAGGGAGGGAGAAAAAATAACCAAAGTAACTAAATTCAAAATTTTGGATAAATTCTCAGAGAACACCTTGACAATTCCTCTACAAATTATACCTAATTGTAATTCTAAATTTCCAGATGGCGACTATATCTTAAACATAGAAGGGATAGAAACTTCCATAGAAGAAGAAATATACTTGGAAGGAAACTCTGGAGAATTATGTGAAACAGTAATAGAGACAAGAGTTGAAACACTAGAAGAACCACCCAAAACAGTTATAAACTACTCGTCTTCAACATTTAAAGAAGAACTATACCTCTCTACCTCAAAAAAATCAGAAGGATCAGCAATTTATTTATTTTGCCTCATCCTCATAATGGTTATTTTGCAATTAGGACTTGAAAGATGGAAAAAATAAAAATAAGATCAATAATTGAAATCGTTGGAAAACCTAAGGAACATATAGAAAATACTATGAAAAAAGTTGTAGATTTGATAAAGTCCAACGAAAAATTTAGTTTAACAGAACAAAAAATAGCAAAGGTAAAAGAGGTAAAAGGACTATGGTCCACATTTGGAGAATTTGAAATTATTTTCTCAAGTTTCGAAGATATAGGAACTTTCTGCTTCGAATTTATGCCTTCTTCGGTAGAGATTTTAAGCCCAGAAGAAATAAAGATAGATTCTCATGAAATTGAAGAATTCACAAACGATGTACTAGCAAAACTACATCAATATGATATGATAGCAAAACAAATGTTTTTACAACAACAAGCTAACGCTCAAAAAAAGAGAGATTAGCTTTTTTCTTTTTCTTTTTATTATACAAAAAAAACAAAATTAATAATATAAAAATAACAAAAATAATTGTTAAAGTCATAGCACCAATTTCAAATTTTGTCTCTTCTGGTTCTTCGGGAAAACCAACATTAATACCTTCCTCTATAATTATTATTTCATCTTCATCAAACGTTTCATTAAATACCTCTACCTCTTCTTCTAAGATAGTTATACTTAGAAAAACTTGGTCCTCAAAGGTTACAGATTTAACATAGACATACCCTTCATAAAGCCCAGGTAAAGAAGAACCATCTTCATTCAAATTCAAATCAAGATTATACTCTCCATTAGCCTCAATATCAAAACTATTTTCAGCAAAAACAATAACTTCTTCAAGAGATTCATCAAACTCCACATTTACATTTTCTAAACTAATATTCAGACTATTCTTCAACTTCAAATATCCACCAGTAAGAGATTCTCCATATTTTAAAGTAGTTAAAATTGATTCTTCTTCAAAAAATAAATCCCCTTCTAATCCCCCAGGAAGATCATAATCTCCAGACCAAACCGGAATAGAATACTTCCTACCGCCATAATCAACATATATATACTCAGTTTGTAAATTTTCTCTCAAAAGTTCACTAACATAAACTGTAAAAAATTTAGATTCACTTGGAGATAAATTAATGCTTTCTTGATAAACCTCTATAAAATTCGCACTACCACTTAAAAAAACCTGAAGTTCATTGTCTTCCTTATTACTAACACTAATCTGAAATAAATTATTAAGCTGTAAATTTCTAGCATCCAAAATTGCTGGATTAATTGAAACAATAGAATCGTTTGTAGATTCAATATTTAAACCAAAACTAAAATCTTCTTGATAAGTTATTCCTTCTTGAACAAAAATTAGATCTTTAAATGTCAAATTGTAAGCTCCAGAATCAAAGTTCCCTAAATCAAAGTAAATATAATGATAGCTAGATCCAAATTTAATAATATTGGGATTCAAACCATACTCGGTTTCATTTTTTACCAAAACCATTTCACTGAGAGATATATCCGATTGAACTCCAGTAAGAGAAATTTCTGCCTGAACAGTTTCACCAGGAGAATAATTTTCTTTAGAAAATTCAATATCAATAACTTCTTGGGAACTAACAAAACTACTAGAAACTAAAAAAACCAACAAAATGTATAAAACCTTCATAAAAACCTCTATTTTTTAATTAAATCTTTAGCCTTCTTCAAGGCTTTATCCAATTCTTTTTCAACCTTAGTTTCACTACGACTCGATTTTTCAGTAGAAGTCCTACTAATAGGAACTCTTTGTGGAGTCAAGGAATAAGCAGGAGTAGACGGTCTCTTAGGCTGCTGGATTGTAGCACCGCCTTTTCCTTTTCTAAAGAATTTAATAAAGACGTAATATCCTATTCCCAATACTATACTTACTAAAAGTATGGCTATTACCCATTTTAAAACTCCGCCATCTTCTTCTGGTTCAGGAACACATTCTCCAAAACTACATATTTCTCCACTAAAACAATCGCTATCTATTTCACATTCGTCTTCTTCTGGTTCTTCAGGTTCATCCCTACATGTCCCTAAAGAACATAGTTGTCCTATCTCACAATCAGAATCAAAGGTACACTCAACTATAACTTCACAAGTACATGAAGCATAGTTACATTCATATCCTGTTTCACAAGGACATTCCGAGCCAAAGACGCCTTCACAAGTTTCAGTAACATTTATATCTTCGGTTGGGTCAGGAATGGGACCTACTCCCCCTTCAGTTACCGCAAACAAAACAATAGAAGTTACCAACTCACTATGTTCCCAGGAACCATCAATTTCTTGGCTAAAACCAAGCCAGTTTCTAGCAGAGTTATAATCACTAGGAGAAACACTTTTCAAAGCATAAGCACCAAATGCAGTAGATTTAACATCATTCTCAAAGTTCCCATCATCAGTTTGCTTATCTTTTAGTAAGGTTTGATATACTCCTTCTGAAGTTAAGATAGATAAAAAAGCCAAATCTATAGAATTTTTATCAGACTTACCTTTCAAATAAGGAAGAGAATATGTTTCATTTCCTGCATTCTGAATAGCCCACATAGCATATTGACTAGCTCTATAATTACAATTGCTTGAACCGGTTCCAAAACATCCATTCTTAATCTCAAGATCAGGATCAGACTCATCTATGATATGATATTGATCACTTCCAACACGATACAACAAAGAAGAATCCAGACCAGTAATGCAAGAAACTTTAAATAGTTCATACTTATCTGCTGTACCTTTCTTTATACAATCTTCAAAATTAACCCAGTCTTCATCAAGACAATTTCCAGGAAGAGACTCATCAGGAGTTACATTCAAACCTTCAATTGTGAATTTATGATAATTTCCTCCATAAATAATATTACATTCGGAACCCCCATCATCAAATTGAATTAACCACTTTCCTTCACCAAGATTAGTACCTTCTTGACTTAACAACCATTCAACTTCATTACCAACATCTTCACCAACATGACTTAAGGCCATAGTAGCTATAGCACTCTCATAAACCGTTCCCCAGTTATGGTTAGATTCCATATCTCTAAGTCTGTCAACCCCTCCATCATAATCATATCCACCATTACTTAGAGCCATAACTGCAAAAGAAATTTGTTCAATATTGTTACCCCATCCGTCATCTTCTATCTCACCAACAAGCCATTCAAAAGCACCAATTTCATTTATCTCATATGTTTCTTGAGAAACTACAAAAAAACCAGAAAAAATTAGAACCAGGAAGAATATTATTGATTTTTTCATAAAGTAACCTCTTTTTGCATTACCTATATAAACACAGTAAATTATTTAAAAAAGTTTCTATGTAAACAGAATATGTTAAATTTTTCAATTAAAATAAATAATTTAGAATTTTTTGATAAAGGAAAAAGAGCACTAATTTATACGGGAACTCACAAAAGAAAAAAAGTAGGAATCAAAATTAAAAATCCTTCTTCAAAAGCGATTTCCAGAATAGAAAATGAAGGAAATTTTCTAAAAAAATTGAATAAATATAATATAGGGCCTAAACTAATTCTCGCAAAAAAAGATTATATAATTTATGAATTTATAGAAGGAGAAAAGTATTATAGCCTATTACCTAACCTAAACCAAAGAGAAAGAATAAACTTGTCATTACAAATCTTGGACAAATGCAGAATAATGGACAAGTTAAAAATTAACAAACTAGAATTCACCAGACCAGTGAAACACTTCTTTGTAAAAAATAAAAAAGTAAAAATGATAGATTTTGAAAGATGTTATGAAACAAAGAAACCAAAGAATTTAACACAATTTTGCAATTTCATGATGTCTAATGAGAAATGGTTTAATTTAGACAATAAAATATTAATTAAATTATTAAAAGATTATAAAGAAAAACAAACAGAAACCAAATACAGAAAAATTAGAAAATTAATCGAGTCTTCTAAAAACTAATTGTCCAGATTGATTTTCATTAAGATATTTTTCTGCTTTTCTAGTCAATTTTCCAGGACTAATAAATAACAAAGGCAATCTCTTACTTCCAGCTTGATCAGAAGAAGAAATAAGATCAGCATCACTAACGGTCTTTTTATCCTTAAACTTAACAAAATATCTTAAAACTCCCAGATTCGAAGGAACATCTATTACAAAATTCATTTCTTTATTTTTTCTAACTGTTTCTTGAGAGATTACATACGTTTGAATTGAAGAAAAGAAATTACTTGCTAAAGCAGGAATTCCCTCTAACTCTTGAGAAGTTTTTTTTGGTTCAACTATCTTCTCCTGAATAGGTTTTTTTATTGGTTTTTCAACTTGATTTTCAATCTCTTTTTTAACAATTTTTTTCTTGTTTGGTTTGATTATTTCTTTAATTATTTCTTTAGCTTCTTCATTAGTAGTCAAATACCATTTCCAAAATAATTCATATTCGCCTCCCAGGCCTACATTTAGAGGAATTGCATAATCTTTTAATTCCTTAAACGCAACTCTTTGCCAGGGTTCAGAAGATTTATCTCTAATCGCTTTTTTATCTTTAAGTAAATCAAATGCTTCTTTTGGTTTTCCACCCAAATATGCTTGTAAATCCTCTAGCTTAGCTTCTTGACCTTTTATGTAATAAAAAGGAGAACCTCCTTTTTTAACAGAAGTTATCTTAGCATGTTTATTTGAAACTAATTCAGACAGAATTGCACTCGCGAAAAGAATATTGGTGTTTAATTCACTAGCCAATTGAGAAGGTTGAATTGGTCCTTCACGTCTAATAAAATTTAAAGCATCGGTTTTTGTATCTGACATAAAAAAGGAAACTCTACAAAATTTAAAAGCCTTATGGCCTTATCCAACCAATTTCATAATAAGTAACATCCAATTCATTATCGACCACTCCAACAAGTAATCTCTTCTTAGTAGAATGTGCTACTCTATTTTTAGCAGAAAAATCATGCCATGTAGATACTTCTGATTCAGAAACAGGATACAGAACCCACTTAGCATGAGCTTGTCCAGGTTTAACTCCCCTATCATAAACTCTGAATTCCGCTCCAAATTTTAATGCAGTTTTAACAACATATCCCCTAGACCTCATATCTCTAAATACAGAATATTTTACTAAAAAATTCTTATCATATTTGTTAGCTTTTTTCATAAAATTATCAAAAGATATGTTCTTATTCCTTCCATCCAAAACCTCTAACTTCTTAGATTCAATTAAATATGCTGTCTCAAATAAAGAATAATAAAACTTTTTCCTTTTCAACTCGCCATATCTACTCTTATCATACAATGCCTTAGATTCCTTGCTAGGTTCAGCAAATACAACTCCTTCAGAAAAGAAAGCTTGTGCTTTTTCCATACTCTTCTAGAACAAAACTTATTTAAAAAGATTCTGTTAAAGTTAAACTATGAAAATAACGTTCCTAGGGACTTCAGCAATGAAACCAACAAAGGACAGAGCAACATCTTCATTACTGCTAAATCATAATGGAGAGAACATTTTGCTAGATTGCGGAGAAGGAACTCAAAGACAATTATTAAAGGCAAAAACGAGTCCAACCAAAATAACTAGATTATTACTTTCTCACTGGCACGGAGATCATATCTTGGGTTTGCCAGGTTTACTACAGACAATAGCTAGATCAGAATACTCCAAAACTCTAAAGATATATGGCCCAAAAGGAACAAAAAAGTTTATTTCAAAATTAATGAGTTTTTTCCTAACTAAACAAAAAATAAAATATGAAGTAAAAGAAGTTTCAAAAAAAGGAAAAATAATAGATGAAAAAGATTTCTTTATAGGTGCAGAAAAATTACATCATAGCATAGACTGCATAGCTTATTCTTTTAATGAAAAATCAAGAAGAAAAATAAATCTTAATTATACTAAAAAATTTGGATTAAAAAAAAGCCCCTTACTAGGTAAACTTCAACAGGGAAAAACAATTACTTACAAAGGTAAAAAGATTTCTCCAACAAAAGGCACAATTTTAATTCCTGGAAAAAAAATTACAATTATTTCAGATACAAGATATACTAAAAAATTATCTTCAATTGCAAAAAATTCAGATTTATTAATAATAGAATCTACATTTTTAGACAGAGATAAAGACAAGGCAAAAGCCTACAAACATTTAACTGCGAAACAAGCAGCAACAGTCGCAAGAGATGCTAAAGTGAAAAAATTAATTTTAACTCATTTAAGCGAAAGATACAGGAACAAAGATATATTACTTAAGGAAGCTAAAAAAACATTCAAAAACACAGAACTAGCAAAAGATTTTTTTGAAACTAGTTTATAATCAAACTTCTACAGAATAGGCAAAATAATCATCCCAAGGATTTTCCAACTTCATCATTTGTTTAACACTTAATTTTTCAAAATACATCCTAAATGGACGCATAGAATTTCCGTGGGCAGAAATTGCAACATTAACCTTATTTTTTTTCATCATTTTCAAAAGGTCTCTGATGAAAGGTTTCACTCTTTTCTCAACATCTTTGATACACTCTCCCTTAGGAATGGCAATATCATAAGACCTATGCCAAATATCAAACTGTTTTTTACCATATTTTTCAATTACTGAACTGTGTTTAAACCCTTGAAATTTTCCGTAAGATCTTTCAATCATCCTATCATCAGTAATCACAGTTTTACATTCTGGATGAAATTTAAGAACTTCTTTCAATGTATCTCTAGACCTACTCAATCTTGTCTGAATAGCAACATCAATTGTTTTACTTTTAAGTTTCCTAGCAACTTTTTTAGCATCCTTAATACCTTGAGAAGTCAATTTAGAATCCTTCCAACCAGTAAAAACTTTATTTTTATTATAATATGTTTGACCGTGTCTGAACAAATAAATATACCTCTTCATAATCATAATCTTTAAAAGCAAGATTAAAAATCTTTCTCTTCATCGCAATAAATCTAATAAACAAAAACTAATTAACAAACAAAATGGAAACTGCTACAATAACTTATGAATTTTTATATGACATCTTGAGAAGAGAAAAAGATAGAGTAGAACTACAAAAACTAGAAGATTCTTTCTATGAAAAAACAATAAATTATATGGAGGAAAAAAAGCAAATTCTAAAGTCTCAAGAAAAAAAAGAGAGCATATTTACAGAACCAGAAGTTCAAAAAACAAGAAAACAGATTGAAAACATTCAAAAAATAATAAAAGAATTATATGAAACAAGGGAAAACAAAATTTTACAATTAGCAACAATTGCTTCAAAAACAAGCAATCATTCAAACAATAAAGAAAACATGTTAAAGGAAGAAAAGAAGTTTTACGAAGAAATATCTTACACCTTAAACAGTTTTAGAGAAAATTTACTTAACAATTTAATGAGAGGCAAAAAAATAGTTCTAGAAAACATATCGAAAGATGAACCAAAAGACTTAAAAGACCAAATTATGCCCCCTAAAACAACAAAATCATTAAAATTCATAAACGATGTGCCTTCTTTTGTCGGTACAGATCTGACTGTTTATGGGCCTTTTCAAAAAGAAGATACCGCAACAATCCCACTAGATGTTGCAAATTTACTAATAAAATCAAATAAGGCAATAGAAAATGAAAATACCTAAAACAAAAAAATCATTTTGTCCATCATGTAGAAAACATACCGATTCCAAAGTTTTCCAAGCTAAAACTACAGGTAAAAGGGGTTCTCTGAAAAGAGGATCTATTACTAGAGCTAAAAAAAGAGGACTTGGAAGAGGATATGGAAATTTGGGAGATTATGGTTCCAAGGGCGCTATGAATGCATGGAAAAGATATGGTGCAAAAGGTAGCAAAAAAATAAGCTTAAAACTTACATGTGCAGAATGTAGTAAGTCTACAATTCTAACAATGGAAAGAGCTAAGAAGGTTACAACACAATGAAATCAAGATTTATCAAAGTTAGATGCAAGAAATGTAAAAACGAACAAATAATTTTTGAAAAGTCTGCATCTAAAATAAACTGTTTAGTTTGTGAAGAACCCCTATCAACTTCAACAGGTGGAAAGAGTAATATAGGCGCTAGCCAACTTGAAGCAATTGAATAATAATGTTTTATAAAAATAAAGGATTTCCGGAAGAAGGAGAAATAGTTTTATGTACTGTTAAAAAAATTCTTTACCATTCAGTTTTTGCAGTTTTAGATGAATATGAAAAAATCGAAGGTATGATTCATATTTCAGAGATTTCTCCAGGTAGAATAAGAAACATTAGGGATTATGTTAAAGAAGGTAAACAAATTGTTTGCAAAATTCTGAAAATAGACAAACAAAAAGGACATATTGATCTTTCCATAAGGAGGGTTGGAACAAATCAAAAAAGAAACAAAAATTCTGAGTGGAAGCAAGAACATAAGGCAGAAAAGTTACTTGAATTAGTTGGAAAAGATTTAAACAAAGATATAGCCACAATGTATAAGGAGGTTGGATATTCTTTAAGAGAAGAATATGGAAGTCTTAACAAAGCATTTGAAAGATTTGTTTTAGAGCCAGAAGAAGTAAAGGAGTTTAAGTTACCTAGGAAGTTAGAAGAAACCCTAATAAGCATAGTTCTTGAAAAAATACAACCTAAAAAGGCAGAAGTTAGTGGAATTTTAGATTTAAGTCTTGAAACTTCAAATGGAATAGAAATAATAAAGAAAACATTAACAGATTTACAAAAAGGAGAGATATCAATAACTTACTTGAGCGCCCCAAGATACAAAGTTGGCGTAACTGCTTCAGACTATAAAACTGCAGAAGGAATTCTAAGACAAGTTCAAGAAGACGCAATATCTAAAATTGAATCTGCAGGCGGAACTGCTTCTTTTTCTAAATCAAAATGAAAGAACAAATATTTTTATGCAAATCTTGTCATACTTACACTCTTGAAGAAACTTGTCCCAAATGTAATTCTAAAACAGAAAATCCAAAACCTGCAAAATTCTCCTTAGAAGATAAGTTTGGCAAATATAGAAGATTAGCTAAAAAAGATGAATGAAATAGATTTAGCGAAGAACACAGAAATCTGCAAAAATTGTAAAAATGTAGTTATAGGAAAAGGAAACTTTAATTCTAAAATATTGTTTGTGGGAGAAGCCCCAGGAAAAAACGAAGATGAACAAGGCTTACCTTTTGTAGGTGCAGCAGGTAAAAATTTAGACAAACTTTTAGAACAAGTTGGACTAAGTTTAGATAACATTTATGTAACAAATATTCTAAAATGCAGGCCTCCTGAAAATAGAAATCCAACTGAAGAAGAAATTAAATCACACACTCCTTGGTTAGTCAAACAAATAAAAGAAATGCAACCGAAAGTAGTTTGTTCACTAGGAAATTACGCAACAAAATTTTTTTTATCACATGGAAACGTAGACGAAATGAAAAAAAGACCAGGAATAACAAAAGTCCATGGGAAACCCATAGATCTAGAATTCAAAAAAGTAAAAATAAAACTTATACCTCTCTTCCATCCTGCCGCAATAATATATAATAGAAAATTAATAGAAGAATGGGAAAAGGATATGGAAGTTGTTAAACAAGAAACAACTTCTCACAAAGATTAAGACTCCAAAATTGTAAAATCAACAGAGGAAGTATCAATATACTTATACTCCAAACTCATGTCAATATTTTTTTCAAAACTAAAGCCTTGATTTTCCACTTCCACATAACAAGTCAATGTTTTTTCAGCATCGGAACCCAGTTTAATATCTCCTTCATTTGACTCATCGCCTTCAGAGAAGAAACACAAAAAGTCTTCAGGCAAAGTTACATGAATTATGTCTTCGTTCAATCTTTGATTAGATGCAGTGACTAAATCAGAGCAACTACTTCCAGGCCTGTAAACATTTCCTTCACCAGAATTTTCCACCTTAAATTTGAAAACCAGCCTGTTGCTTCCTTCAAATTGTTCAGTCAAACTTGTTAATTGAACAGGGCCACTTGAAACGCTTCCATCAACAACCTTATTTCCGCTAACACTACACGCTGCCTCTTCTTCCACATTTTCAATTGCACTAGAACTCATACACAAATTTAAATTCGAGTTAGTTACATAAGGATAACAAACATCAGATTTCAAAACAACATCTAAAGATGTAACAACAGTCCCATCGTAGTTCATAGTTCCCATATCTACTATTTTTTCAGCACCTTCTTCAATTAGTCCTTTTTGAACACCCCTCAAAGAAGAATCAATAGAAACATAATCTGAAGATAACCCAAAGGAAGCCATATCTACTCCCCATAGTCTAACTTCTATAGAATTTTCATCAAGATCATATTCTCCTTCATTTCTTAAAAGTAATTTTACGGGAATATCTTCACTTACAACAAATTCATCAAGAGGTGTCCCCTCAAGAAAAGATAAAGATACTCCACTAACACCTCCAATATATGCAGTACTCGCGCTTATTTCTTCATCTTCCCCATTACAAGAAGAAATCAAAACCAATGCAAGAACAAACATTAAAAATAATTTTTTCATTTTCAGACTGCCTCCTGATTTAATTTTTTAATATTTATAGGACCATTAGAGATCTTTACCCTATAATCATAATTTGTTTCTATATTTAAAGAGTTTACCTCAAATTCTTCATCTAACTCAATCAATCCATTACAAGAAATTCTTTTAGAAACCTTATCAAACTCCAAAAGACCATCTTGTTCAGTATTACAATTAAAATCGACTTCTTTAGTTCCTAAACCTATATCAAATCCCATCAAATTAGATTCTTCTCCAAACGAAACTATTTCTCCTCTCTCAGATCTTTTGAAATCAATTTCTAAAAACACTCTATTTTTATTTCCTTCTGAAGTTACAGTACTTTCAATCCGTTCCACAGTAACCGGAGCAAAAGGAGAGGTTATTTCATTAGAAGAATATATTGTACTAGTTTCACATTCAATTTCACTAGATTCTGCAGTAGGATCTCTTTTCAAACAAACATTAAGTGTGGAAGTAGTTCTAACTGGATAAGTTACTTCTGCAAAGATTGTAGTTTCATCAGGACCTATATCTAAGTCTTCATATGAATAAGCTTCACCAGATTTGGGAAAATAAATAACTTCCTCTTCCGGAACTATATCTCTTTCTTCATGGAATGCCCCCTCTATAACTACAGTTTGACATTCTTCTCCAACAATTCCCCCATACTCGGAAGCCAAAATATCAGAAACACAAATATTAACGCCTTGAACTCTTTCTGGAAGACTATTCAATAATTTCAAACCAACTGCAAAATTAGAATTCTCATACAACTGCTCCGGAGGTTGATTAGGTAGAAATTCTAAGTCTATTCCCCCTACCTTAGTTCCGGTTCCCCTTTCTTGACAAGAAGACAGCAGAAGCATACTCAAAATCACAAAAATCACTAAATCACCTCTCATAGTAATCTAACTGAGAAAAATCAATATAAAAAACTTTCTAAATAATAAACTAGTTAGATTTTCTTACTTCTACACCTATTGTCCTTTTAATTTCAAAATTATAATTTGCTTCAGCAAAAATATCTCCACGAATAAGATTTCCTTCACCTTCTGCAATCTGAGAAATATCCATATCACACTTAAAAGTTAATTCTTTCTTATACCTATCAATGCATCTTTCTTCACTAAGTCCTAATTCTTCTAATCTTTCTTGACTACACTCTTCATTGATTTTTTCATCAATTATTTCCTGTCTTAACGAATAAATAACATATGCTCCCTCTAAACTATTAAACTCAAAATCGCAAAATAATTCTTCAGAACTTAATTCTATCATTGAAGGAACTTTTAATTCCAAACTTTCTAAAAATGCTATGTTTCCATGGTCAGATACATCCAAAATTGTAATCTCGAGAGGTAAAAACTCTTCTCCTTCTTTAAAAGGTTGTGTAGAATCAACATAAAGATCTACAAATATGGGACCTGCAGTCTCAATTTCAGAGGACAGAGTACCATCAGACTCTAAACTATCTGGAACAATTCCATATTCATCAAAAGGATTTCTACCTAGATTATAAACTAAAGATTCATACTCCTCCTCTTTTAAGACATAAATTTCATATTTACTTGAACTTGACGATAAAAAGCTTGCAGTAATTTCTGCTTCTTTATTATCTACTGTTTTCTGAGTAAATATTCCCTCTTCAAATGAACATGCAAAAGATCTTCTAAAATTAATTTTACCTTCTTCCACTTCTAAACTTGTAGGTTCAACTTCCACACTACCATTATAATTTGCTAAATTACAATCAATATCAAGATTCATACCTTGCCCTTGCAAGGTATCAACTTCTATGGCTCCCCTAACAACTATCGGTTCTTCTGAAAAATACGGGCTTCCGGGACTTTCGAGATCTAAAATCTCAACTCTTATTTCTCCAATATCTAAAACGGGTTCGAAATCTTCTTCTTCTGGATTAAAAACAAAGTCAGGAAACTCATCCCCTAAAAGAGTGTATACAAAATATCCTCCAACCACTGCTCCTAATAAAATCAATCCAAAAAATAGTAGCTTAAATCCTAAAGGCGTTTTAATTTCCTGTGGTCTTCTCTCTGAAAAATTATCTTGCTTAGTCATATCTTCCTCTTTTTTTAATTATACCAGACTCTTAGCTCATTGATTTCCAGGGCTTGGTCTGAAATCAACTCAATATTATTTTCTCCAACCTTTACGAAACTTGTAACATCTCGTTCAAAAACTGAATCATAAGTTTCTATGGAGATCAATTTATTATTAATTTTAAAATTTAATATATTTAAATCTTCAGATTCAAAAGAAAGAGAAATCATAAAGGTTTTATCCTCCTTGGAATCTAAATCAAAAGAATATGAAGGATAAGCTTCACGGTCTAATTCGTTTACAACCACAATATCATTTATAAGGAAATTACCTCTATCTATTAAAAAAGTTAGGGAATTTTTACCAACTAGAAAATCCTCCTCATTCAACTCAACAGACCTGTCTTCACTTACACAAGATATAGTTTCTGAAGAAATTTGTTTTTCATTAAGATATATTTTCAAGTTAGCAAATTCTTCTTCCAAAGAAGTACAATAAACAGAATATTCTAAATTAGATTCATCCAAAAAATTTTTTTCTTCTGAACTAAATGAGAAAGATCTCCCTTCTCTAGAGTGCAATTTAACAAATTCGCTATTTAATTCAAAATCTTTCAAGACATATTCATTTTTTACCCAAAAAAAAATACCTGGAGGATTTACATACAAACTCAACTTATTATTCTCCTCAAGATATTCTAATGGCAAACTTACAGTTTCAAAATCCCCTGGTGAAAGTTTTCCAGAAAAAATTTGCTTATCATTTAAATAAATATAAAGATTTCCCTTAGATTTCATCACAATAAAAGAAAGATATGCAGAATCTAAGTCCTCTAACTCTTCAACTTTAAAATTGAACTCTCGATCTAAACTTCCAACCCAGCTCTTACTAACTTCCAATTGGTCAGAAAATTCCTTAATTTCTGGCTCATAATTTAGAAATAAATTAACAGAATTAATAGTATGTGTAATCTCATCAGAATAAAATATTTCTCCAGGAGAAACAGATAACAAGATATTATCTTCCAATTCTTCTTCACAATAACTTGGACACTCTGTATTCAATAACTCACACTTGTCGCAAGGAGGAAGCAATAAAACATACAAAACTATCAACACACCAATTAAAATCACTAATCCAGAAACTGTTCCTTGTGCCTTTTTAAACTTCATTATGATGATAGTCCTTCAAAAATTTAAAAGGTTTTCTATCATCTCAAATATCTGGCTAAATTTGGAAATTCTTTTTTCATTTCATACTTTGTTCTTTTTTCAGACAAATTAGCCTCTTTCAGACTTCCATTCTTAACAAGAGATTTTAGATAAATATGATAAAACTCATGCATAAATATAGCTTTAACAAAATTCGGGTTATCTGTTATGGTATTTATTACTTCATCACTAACATAAACTACATCTTTTTTACTTTTATGGGATACCAATGCGCCTACACTTACAGGAATTCCTTTTTTCAAATTTTCCTTAATTAATTCACTTTTTTTGGCAATTTTCCAAAACTCATTAGAATTAACAAGTTTTATTTCGCAAGTTATTTTGTGTTTCTTAGAAAAATCAGAATATGTTTTATTACCAATCTCCAAAATCTCTTTCTTGATAAACACCATCTTAAAAAAACTTATAAATTTAATAATTTAAAAATTACTATGTTAGAAATAATTCTACTCACTGTAGTCATAATATGGTTAATTGCAGCCACCGTATCAGACATCAAAACAAAGGAAATTCCAAATTGGCTTAATTTTAGCTTGGTTATCATAGCATTTTCAATATTTTCAATAAAATCAATAAATCAAGGAAACACAAGTCCAATTCTAAAAAGCATAATCTATTTTCTAATCTTTCTAGTTATAGGCAACATTATGTACTACACAAAACAGTGGGGAGGGGGAGATTCCAAACTGCTCATTGCACTTGGGGCTGCAATTCCTGTTTATCCAGGATTTTTGTTAGATTTTTTTAGTCCAAACTTAACAACTTCCTTGCCAATAACATTTTTGATAAACTTAGTAATTATAGGCTCTCTTTATGGATTAATGTACACTCTTTTTTTAATTCTCAAAAACAAAAGAAAAGTCTTAAATCAATTTAAAAAATTATTAGACAAACATCAAAATCTAAATAAATTTCTAATATCTTCTGCCATAGTTGGAGTTTTATTTTTTATATTTTCAAATAATATCTTGGTAAAAACTATTTCACTATTAATTTTGGTATCTCCTGTAATCTTGAGCTATATCTTCATTTTAACCAAAGCTACAGAACAAGTAGCTATGTACAAAAAAATAGATTCATCAAAGTTACAAGAAGGAGATTGGATTAAGGATAAAATAGTTGTAAATAAAAAAGTAATTTATTCTCCAAAAGGATTAGGCGTCACTAAAGAACAAATAAATATGATAAAAAAACACAAGAAAAAGGTAACAATTAAAGACGGAATTGCATTCGCACCAACCTTTTTAATTGCAGTAATTCTAAGTTTAACATATGGAAATATAATCTTTCTAATAATTTAACCTAGTGCCCTTCTAACATCAACAATTTCTGCAGAATTAACTCCTTCAAGAGATAAGATTTTTTCGGCAACGGGATCTGGAGAACCTTGATCTTCATCCATAACAAAGATTATTTTTAATGCTTTCAATCCAAAGCCTATGGCCTCTTCTTCAGTCTTAGTTTCACCCTCTCCGGCAAAATCTGAAATTATTTTTTTTGCCTCTACTTCAACAGCATCTAAATTTACTTCTGGATTTTCAGGCATAATTTTAACAGTTACTATTGCTTTACCCATTTTCAATTAGGCCCCTCAAAAGAACATCCTACACAATTATATTTTATTGAATTTTTCCTACAATCTTGACATCTTGTTATATCTTTTTTACCACAATGAGGACATTTAAAAGTTACAGAACCTTGTGTCCCAATTAACTTAGATTTACAAGACGTACAAACAAAATCTTTTTTAACCATTTTATTTCTTGAAAAATAAGCTACTTATAAGCTTTTTGACTAGCCCCTATAGTTCAGCTTGGATAGAACAGAACCTTGCGGAGGTTCAGACATGGGTTCAAATCCCATTGGGGGCATCAACTTCTAATATTCTTACCCTCCCTATCTCTTTTTATCTTATAGCTCTGTTTCTCTCCTTTCTTCCTACCTATCTTGGCTTTTCTTTTCTTTCTAAGCCTTTTTTGCTTAATCCATTTATAAAAACCCATAATTTAAAAAAATAATATTCATTTAAAACAGTATCTAAAATGAAAGATAAATTTACAACAAAAGCATTTTCAGAAGGATATCTAGCCAGAAGCATTTACAAATTGAAAGATATTCAAAAAAAATACAATTTAATAAAAGAAAAGAATAAAGTTCTAGATTTAGGCGCAGCACCTGGAAGTTGGTCCCAATTCGCAAAAGAATTGGGGGCAGAGGTTACAGCAGTAGATATAAACAAAATAGAAGCAAAAAATACCAAAATAATTAAACTGGATCTTTTTAATAACAGAATATTCAAAGAACTAGATGAAAATTATGATTTAATCTTAAGTGATTTAGCTCCAAAAACAATAGGAATTCAAAAACTTGACAATGAACGATCTTATGACCTAAGCAAAAGGGCACTAGAAATATCCAAAGAAAAATTAAAAACCAATGGAAAGTTTTTATGTAAAATATTTCAAAGTGGATTCTCTGAGAAATTTATAAAAGAAGTAAAAAAAGAATTCAAAATTGTAAAAATAATAAAACCAGAAGCAAGTAAAAAAAGAAGTAAAGAAATGTATGTATTAGGGTTTAAAAAAAATTAAGCATCACCTATTCCTTTATTGGTTATGAAAAACATACATTCTCCATCAGGCAAACACGGACTATCTACTAATTTAGCAACTCTGGACCCCTTCTTCCCCCTTCTAAGATAAAGTCTTACAGTAGAAGCATGAGCAACAATATTTCCACCTATTGCCACAGTAGGATCCCCAAAGAAAGTATCTGGTTTAGCCATAACTTGATTAGTGATATACACTGCTAAATTATAAGTATGTGTTAATTTAAGTAAAGCATGCATATGTTTATTCAATTTTTGTTGTCTATCTGCTAAAGTCCCCCTTCCTATGAATTCACTTCTAAAATGAGCCATAAGAGAATCAACAATAACTAATTGTATGGGCAATTTTTCTTTCACTATCAAATCTTCAACTTTTTCTGCCAAAAGCATTTGATGATCTGAATTAAAAGCTCTTACAGTACGAATATTTTCTAAAGTTTTTTTATAGTCTAGGCCCATTGCTTCAGAAATTTGTTTTATTCTTTCAGGTCTAAAAGTTCCTTCAGTATCTATCCAAACCACCATTCCATCGGCTCCGCCTTCACTTTTAGGCAATTGAGAACTAACTGCCATTTGGTGGGCAAGAGCAGTCTTACCAGATCCATAAGCACCATAACATTCAGTTATGCAGCCAGTTTCCATTCCTCCACCTAAAAGCTCATTAAATGCTTCAGACATAGTGGTAAGTTTAATCACCTTTTCTCTCTTCTTTAATAAATCTAGTCCAGATTCAAAACCCATGTCCATTCTATCTCTAGAAAATTGAATTATTTTTCTAGCAACAGATTCTGTAACCCCTGCACTCTCTGCAATCTCTCTAGGACTTGCTACAGCTATAGCCAGAACAGTAGAATATCCTCCCTCTTCTAACTTAGTTGCAGTAGCAGGACCTATTCCTGGCAAGTCTTCTAGACTAAATTTATCGTCAGACGGCTCCACTTCAGTAGCCTCATCATGGACAGTATTTAATTCCTCACTCATTTTCACTTTCACCTTCTACAAGAAATAATTCCTTTTGCATTTCATTCAAAATAGTGGCTATTTTGGGTAAATCTTGTCTTCTAAAGTTCAATACTTCATCTCTCCAAACATCACCTTCTTTCTTCCAAGCTCTTTTGATACTTGCAGTCTTAAAATTAACCTTAGTACCTTCCTTAATTTCTTTTTCATTTTGCCAGATTGCACCAGAAATATTTCCCGATCTCCAGCTTCTAATTGGTTTTGTCATATTAAATCAATCTCCTTGCTTTCGCATTTTATTTCATACTCCTGAGAAATAAATCTCCCCTTTTCGGAAATTATTTCATGGAGATAAAAGTAATAGTTAATCCAGATTTATAAACAATATTGTGGTCCATGACAAGGTGTCAAGAAAGAAATAATATAATTATTCCGAGTACAACAATAAAAAAAACAAGATAGTCCATAAGTCCTCCAGATCTTAAAGGGCCATTAATTTTGAAAGATGAAAGAGGATAGAAAGGTTTTATTCCCATAACTGTAGCACCGTCAACTATAATATGGACACTGTAACCTAAGAAAAAAGCAGCACCAATATAGTTTTCAAATAATAAAATCAACAAAATAAAGAAAAGAAAAGAAAAGAACAAACTATGAAAAAGTTTCCTGTGGCCGAACATAAAATTCAAAAACCATGAAATTGGTTTAATTTTATTTCCTATCTTGCTATTTGGAATATCCATATCTGGTAATAATGCACTCATAAAAACAATAGAAAAGAAAAGAAAAGGATGTTCTAAATTAAAAGAATTAATAAAAATTAGAGCAACAAATATGCCTACTGCGGCATGTGTTCTGAACATCATCTTGCTTCTTCAAGTAGTTTTTCAGGATCTGCTTCTGATATTCCTCTAGCAATAAACTCTGGTCTACCAAAAAACTGATTTTTAACATTTCTACCTTTTATGAGATACTGCTTTCCTAAAATTTTTGATTTTATATCTTCAATACTTCCGATAGTTTCATCATTCAAATCTTTTTGACACAATATCTCTTCAACTTGATCTGAAAAACAAACCACCCTTATATTTCCAAATCCGTCATCAAAAAAGAAGTTTAAGATGGGAGATTTTTTAGCTTCAATATTTCCATGTTCTTTACACTTAAATTTATTATCATCAAGGCCTGGTTTTCTCTTACATTTAGGGCAAGAATCATAAAATCTAGGCTCAAAAACCTGGACAACAGTTCCAAATAATTCTGCACTTGCACCTTCATCTAATTCTGAAATTTTCTTTCTTTCCATGGATCTTCCAGTATCAGAAATAGAAAGATTAACTTCTCCAAGAGTTTCCCCTTCTGGATTTATACTGAGTTCTGATCTTGAACCAAGGTGAAGTTCTACTCTGCCTTGATTTTCTCTAGAATACCCATTGTTTATTTTTACTATATCTCCTTCTTTTATTTCATTTTTATCAAAAAGATTAATCAGGCTATCTTCCCAAATTGCAACCCTAATTGCACCAGATTCATCGGCAATCATTAAACTTGCAACTCTTCCTTCGGTTCCATTTCTATTGAATTTATTAATTCCATAAATTGAAATAACTCTTCCAAGAACATTAACAAAACTAGAGCCCTTGGCAACCTCACTTATTTTTATTTTTCTTTCACCAAGATTTTCAAATAATTTAACACCAAGTTGATTAGCAATAATATGAGCTGCCCCTTCTTTACTAACTAAGTCAGACAACTGAGATATTTTTTTATTTATTTTTTCTTCAATTTCTTCCTTAGGTAACCCAGTTTTTTCTTCAATACGTCTCAATATTTCATCATAGCTAAACTTCAACATTCAAATTCACCCTCTATCAATGGATTGTACTCAAAATCCACTGCCCCCTTTATAGTAATTTCCTTGTCCTCTATGACCTTAGGAATGTTTTGAGAAGTCACTTCTATCTTAAAAGTATTGCCCTCATTCAAGGATTCAACAGTTAATTCTTTTGAATTCCAGCAAGAGATATTTTTTTCACATTCGGATACTACTCCTTCAACAAAACTTACAGATTCAGCAAAACTATCGAGGGAATAACTGTATTCAATCTCTAACGGAGAATTTACAAAATATTCGACAGTTGCATTGTCTACAACAAGATCATATTTTTTTTCATATACATAATAAGAGGAAATCAATCCTACATTATATTCCAAATTTGTGTCTACTTTTATTCTCAATGCATCAATTAAATCCCCTAGTTCAGGGTAACATTTTTTAGATCCTCTTTGCCAATAAGAATGCCCTTCAATATTAGCTACATTCATCGTTCCCCCTTCATTAGCTAACTCAAAAATAGCATTTTCTAACTCCAACTTTAATTCACTTTCAAACTCAAACAAATCCTTTTCTCCTAAAACATAGAGTTCCATGATCTCTGTCTGTGCTTCACCTTTTACAGCCAAAAAACTAAAATCTTCTCCTGTAGCTAAAGATAACCCAAGGCCCACAGAGATTATTACAAATACGAGCAAATATGTAGTTAACACTCCTTTTTTATTCAAAACATTCAACCTCCTTTTCTTCCCCTAATAATTCTTGGTATTTACTAAAGTCAACACAAACTTCTATAGTTTCATCAATTTTTATTGGAAGATCCACACAAGAAACTTCCAAATTTGATAATACTTCCACATTAGAAGTTATAACTGCAGATTCTGAAGCACCCTCAACATAAACAGAATAACAACTTCCATAAACTTCATCAAGTATGAGCTTAGTTTCTGCTTGTAAATTTTCAAAAGAATCTAAAAGATAACTTTCTCTTACTAAGTCAGAGATTACAAAATTTTGATTAGATATAGGAGATCTAAGATAATCAAGAGTGACATAACTATTTTCTATATGTTGGAGTTCTCCTCCAAGTTCACCAATCTTTATTTCTACTTCTTCTTGATTTTTCACATCAATAAAAAACATCAAAGCAAAAAAGATAATTAAGATGAAAATCGTTAACATGACATTTACAATATCCGAAAAGAAAGTAAATCCTTTTTTATTCAAGTTTAGTCACCACCTCAAAATCCATAAATCCTTTTTTTAATACTCCATATTCACTGTACAGCACATATTTTCTAGTAGAATAACAATTCAAATTTGATTTTTTAACATCACAAAATAAACTCTGGGCAACAAGCTCTTTATTAATTTCAAGTTTTTGACTAATAGCTCCATCAAGAGAAAAAAAGTTTAATTCTACGCCTTGCCTATTACTAATAAAACATTCAGATAGCCTTTCTTCATTAAATTTGTTAATATCTATTATTCCTGGAAAAACTCTATCCTCCGAAGAATAAGCCAAACAACTAGAAGAACCTAACAACAAATTTATAGGAAAATGGTTATCAAAAGATTCAGTAGCTATAGTATGTTCAGAAAAAATGCCAAATATAAATATTATAATAAAACTTACAACAACCATAAAAAAGATATAAAATAGTATCTTTGGAGTTTCCTTGGCCATTATTATTTGGCCTTTTTTATTAAGAAACATTTCCAACATCACCTTCTTTTGAGATAGATACTTTTTCAACTTCAAAAGTTGATTCAGGATAATTCAAATCTAAAGAATTACCTGGACACAAAAAGAATCCTCCAGAATAAATGGAGGTCCCAATCTTACTAACCCTAAAAGAACAGGGTTCTTCAAATAAGACATCATAATTTTTATTTAATTCATAACTAAAACTTACATCATTTGGAGAAGCAAAAACAACTTGACCAAATAAAGCCAAGTCTGAAGCAAGATTTTTTTCATTAAATGATTCAGTACTTGCCAACTTATTCATTGCAGAAAATAAAGTCATAAATGCTACGACTGCTATGACAGTATAACCGAGCCAAAGATAAGTTCTTGAATCCATAAAAAATTCTTAATTCAATTATTTAAATTAGTTTTTATTATAAGATTCCATAAACTTCATCAAGTTCTTCAATAGTTTCTTCATTTGCAATTTCTTTTAAAATTAGATTATTATCCATCTTTGCAATATACAAATTTACGCTATCTCCTTCAACATAAGTTACAACTCCTGTTTCTGAGTTTCCAGGTTCATCCGTTTCAATTTTATCAAATTCAAATACTCTAACTATTTCAGAACCTATGCAGGAATTCGTTTCAGGGCCTGCTCTACATAAAATTATGCATGAACTTTGAAAACATCCATTAGGCGGCCTTTCATAATACCCATTGGTACCAGAACCCTTACTTGGATCTTTTTCAAAAACAACAATATAGAAACCTTCACTAGTTTTGATTACTTGGGACGTACTTTCTCCTTCTTCTAAATTATTAATAACTGTTTCGAGAGTATTAAGTGATTTTTCAGTTAATTCTGCAGGATCTTGAAAAAAAATATCTAAAAATTTATTACCAATGGTTAAAGAAAAAATAAGAATTATAACCCCAAGGACAAGACCTATACCTATCTTAATAGTCATACTTAAATCTGCTTTTTTATTCATTCTATCACTTCAGTATAATCTATATCTGGGGCAGAAGTTCCAGAAACAAATTCCCTAATCGAATCAAAAAAATCTCCTGCTTGTCCAGTAAAGATAAGAGCAATAACTACTAAAACAAGCAAAGCGATAAGAGCAATGATTAGTGTTTCTACAGACAATCCCTGCCCTTTTTTATCTTGCATTTTAAAATGCTGCACAACCAGTACCTGAGGAAAATTCTCTTTCAGTTATAGCATCACATGACACCGCTGCTAATTCTGAACATGTAGCTTCAGAATCTACTTGTCCGTCTCCATCTACATCAAATTCATAGACTTCGGTACAGAACTTTTCAGCAAGATCTTCATCACCAGTAACTTGGAAAGATGTACAAATAGAGTTACATTGAACCGCAGACCCTTGGGCTTCTTGTCCTCCGCCTAATCTTCCCAACCATTCGGCAAAATTACCAAATCCACCAGTCAGGGCTAGAGCAATAAGAACTAATACAAGAATAGCAAGTATGAATATAATAATGGCATTTACAGATAATCCTTGCCCCTTTTTATTCTCAAACATTAAATCACCTCTATTTTAACTTTAAATTGACAATTATTTAAACTTTTTGATTAATTACATACTTCTTTTCCTGCATCAGTAAGCTGTCTTGCTATCTCTCTACTTACAATAGCAAGCCTATTGTCTTTTAATTTATAAAAAATGCTACTTAAATCCAAAAGATCACTATCTAAGTTGGATACAACCTGTGAATCTGGAGAATATTCTATTTTTAAAAATTCTAGATTATTGATGTCCAAGAATACTCCATCAGAAAATACTACACCAAAAGAATCAAGACCGGTTAATACTTTATCTGAAACAAGTCCGCCCAAATGATTGTACAATCCAATTGTTAAAACTTCATTCTGAAGATAAATTTCTAAACTATAACTGTTGGGAAATATAATTTCATCATCCATACAAAAACATTCATCCTCGTTACTAGAAATGCAGTCTAAAAGCATAAGGGAAATATTCTGTTCAAATAACTCCTTAGATTCACTCTGCACCTTTATCTCTCCGGCCGTTAAAGTTACACCAAAACCCAGCTTTTCCTTTATATCATCAAATACGGGAACAAAAACAAAAATAACAGTAACTATTAAAATCAATATCAATACTGCTGCAATAATATGAGAGAAAGCAATTCTTCCTTTTTTCATTATCCTCCACCAAACCTAAATAATAATTTTATACTTTCAACAGATTCCAAAAATCTTTCCTTTTGAGTAAACACAAGGACAAGCGCCAAAACTAAAAACACCAACAATAATATCCATCCTCCAAGTTTATCCCACACAATTTCTCCTTTTTTCATTGATTACACCTGCCCAAAACTTCATCACTATTTCCTATATACATCCCCTGAGGAGTTCCAGATTTAGAAGTAGTGAGATAAGTCGTTCCTACAATAGTTCCTGCAGCACTACACGCAAGAACAGTAGTCGTGCCGAATGAAAAAACTCCAGATATGATTCCTGCCCCACAAAGGGTTACAGCAGTACCAAGAGCCACATAGCCAGATTCAGCTACATCTTCTCCAGTAGTTCTTTTATCTGAAAAAAAAGTTATATATAACGGTTCTTCAGTAGAATATTCTTCTTCAAAGGTTTGAGTTGCAATTTCAAAGTCCTGCACATTAGCAATATAAATTTCTCCATAAAAATATTCAAAGAAAGTTTGGTCTTCAGAAAATGGAACTTTTTCAGTTTTCAAGTAATTAAACAGGTTATTTAAAGTGGGATTTTCTTCTTGTACATTTTCGCTAAAATCCAATCTTGAACAGACAAAACACCAGTTGTCTCCTTCCCAAAAATCCCATTCACCTTCAAAATCTAATTCTCCTTCTCCAAACTGATACCAACAATCATACATCTCATTAGTAATTGTCTCATAAATTTTGTTTTCATCCCTAGATTCAACCTCGAGCACATCAGTTTCACACTCTAAAGTTCCACCATAAATGGGCTCCCCAAATACTGCAGTTTGTTCCCTCAATAAAACACTGGTTCTACAAGCTTCTCTAGATGATGTTTCCCCTCCACTTCTCAAAATACTAGTAACTATAACTAAAAGAATCCCTGCGATAACTAAAACAACTATTCCTGCAACTATATTTCTAAACAACAGACCTTTCTTATACAAAGCTACCAATCCTCTTTATAATTATTTGATAAAATATCCATAAAATTAACAAAACTAAAACAATTCTAAAAATATAATTCAAAAACTCTTTGGTTTGACCCCTTTTTTCCATATTTTCACAATTAAATATTAAGTTTATAATTATTTCTACTACATCTGAGTTGAAGAGAGTACTTCTCCTGCAACAAAGTTAAAAAATATGACCACAATTAGAGATATAATAAAGTATAGCAACGAACTTTTCAACAAATTTTTTCCAAGACTATGTTGTTCATTTAATTTATCAGCACCGTGTTCTATTCCATTAGATAATACAGTAAGTACATAAACTACTTGTACAACATAAAGTCCTACTATAATTTGAAAGAAATATCCTGGAATTGCTGCTGTTTTCTCAAAAAGTTCACTAATACTAACAACATCTATCTTATAATTAGCCGTACCTGCATTTAATTGTTGCATCATAGCTCCTAACTTAGAAATTATCCCTACAATCATGCTAGCGATACCAACTACTATTCCTGCAATAACTGGTGCCATGAAATTAATTTGGCTTTTCATACTAGATATAATTTCGGCAAGTAAATCTTTTAATCTATCATTAACTTTTTTTACATTATTAACATAAGACGAAATACTTAACAAAGATTGAGAAACCACCTGGGGACCTTTACGTGAACTTTCAACTAAAATTTCCATTGAACTTTTTACAAGAGGGCTTGGATAATCCTTTATTGCGCCTTTCTCACTATCAAATATTGCCTTTTTCAAACTCATACCAAGATTACTTATATTATGATGAATTCTACCAAACAATTTTCCAGTAGGAGTTCCTTCCATAGTTTTAGCAACATCACTAAATGCAATTTCAGTAGGTACTCCATCCCCAATTCTTGTTCCTAACTGAAATATCCCTACTGAAAACTCTTTTTCTAATTTTTTAGTCTCATCTCTTATTTTTTTTCCTTCTCTAGATTTAGACTTAAAATAAAAAGATAAACTAATCGCAATTCCTATAGGAATTAAAAAACTCAAAAGGATTGATCCTAGTCCGAATGGACCAAAACATCCACTAGAAGTACATTCAAAATCTAAAAATTTTTCACCTTCCCACAAATCAAAATCAAATTCTGGAGAAACAAAATTTAAGACAAAAGGAGATAATCCCAAACTTAAAAAAATAAATAACAGGAAGAATGAGAAAAAACTAGACCCTTTTTTAGTAGGTAAATCTATTTTTGTTTCACCATACCCTGACGGCCTTTTGCTCAAAATATTAGTCCCAATATTATAGACTAGAATAGGTAAGAAGATATTATAAACCATTGCCAAATGATACCATTTGACGCCTTCCATGAATGCACCAACTAGGGGGAAGATAACTAATCCTAAAATTGGTAATATAACTCCCAACATGTGTAACATTGTAATCGGACTTTGAAGATTATGGGCATATTTCAACATCTTATCATATGTCCCATCAAGAATAACATCCAAAGATTTATCTAACAATTCTAATCTTCTGGTTTTACTTGGCTCGTACAAACTACTTTCTAACAAATGAAAAGAATTAACAAACTCTATGTTATATTTTCTCCAAAAACTAAGATAATTTTCCAAAGATTCTTTCAATGTAGAGTACTTCCCAGTTTCAACATCCCAAAATACTTTTCTCATATCAAGAGCTAAAGGATCTCCTATATGTTCGGATGCGAATTTAATTGCATTTTCAAAATTTGAAGTATGTCTCATATAAATTACCATATAGAGTATACATAAAACCATCTGATCACTTACTTTTAATCTCCACTTGGTTGCAATTCCTATCGGCAATCTAGTAATTGGCTTTATCAAAAGTAAAGCAACTACTGCAAGAAAGATTGAAATAAGAAGTAACCCAAACTCACCGAAACCACTCAAAACCAAAGAAGTTATTCCCAAAAACAAAGTAAATAAAACCAAAAGACCAGAAAGCAAAATTGCAAAACTTGATGCTCCTCTCGGAGTTATTTGCAAATGAGTTATATTTATGCTTTCTTGAATTATTGGTAAATCTTTTTCAGAAGGCATTGTTTTGATAATTGTTTCAGAGATATTACACAGTTTTTCATAAATGCTAAGTTTTTTAGATGTTGATTCTTTTCTGAACTTTGAGTATTCTCTAGAAAATTCCGGATCTGGTTTGTAATGTTCTACATTAGAAATTCTTTTTTCTAATTTTGACTGATATTTATTTAATATCTTTTCTACTTCTTCCCTTGGGATAGACATTATTCGCCTCTTTTTAATTCTTTTTTAAACCACTCATTCCATCTGAAAAATATTTTATCATTATCCAACATTCCATATTTTCTCAAAATTTCATCAGAGACACTATGAAATACATCATTAGACCTTATTACAAATTTTGCTTCAAGTATATCTTTTCTATTTTTCTTTGCAGCTTCAACAAGAGTCTCTTTAATTTTTGTTCTTAATAAAATATTTTCCCATGCAGCATCCCAGTTTCCTGCCCATTCTTTGACACTGCCTGCAATTTCTTTTATAATTTCGGAATCTCCATTTAGTAAATTGTCTGTTGGTTCAAGCTGATCTGTTTTATGATCATATCTCATCAAATCAACAAATGCACCTTCTGCAAGAGGATCTTCTTCCCACTCTTTTCTGACTTCAGTTATGCTAACAACTCTCCTTAGTTTATGCAATCCATCGGGAGACCTAACTGGATTTGCTACCACTATTATGTCTGTAGCCTTGAAACTGGTTTTTGGAACTTGAAGATCATTAACAACCCTATCAAAAACAGAATAAGGACTTCCTCCATGGATAGTTCCTGCAACAACATTAGCTAATGCTCCCACTCTCATTGCTTCATACAATGCCAAGGCTTCCTTACTTCTAATCTCTCCAACTATTAAACTACTATCTCCAAGTCTTAAACTAGTTCTTATTCCTTCATCCGCAGCTAGCTCAGTTCCTCCTGCAGCCAGAGCAGATCTAACCTTCATAGGTTGAATATTATATCCGAGACCTCTCAACGAAGTTACTGGTAATTCAAGAGTATCTTCCACAGTGATTATCCTATACTTTCTCATAATCTCAACTAAACAAGAACCTAACAGAGAAGTTTTACCGCTACTTCTAGTTCCAGCAACGAGAAGAGTTCTTGAACCATCTATCAAAAAACTTAAAAGCCCTGCGGCTAAAGGACTTAACATTTTATTTTCAACAAACAAGGATAATGTCCAAGGCATATCTCTATGCCTTCTAAATGAAAAACTTAAACCAACTGGATTCAAGGGAGAAGAGATAATTGAAACTCTAGCTCTAAAACCTGGAACGACCAATTCAGTATCTAACACTGGATTTGCCTCATCCAACGGCCTTCCAGACATTATCCTAAATTTTGTAGCCCAACTTTCACCATCTTCGGAACTAGGGATTATATTTGTTATGCAATCTCCAAAATCTTGGTGAACAATAAAAAGAGGAGTTTCACCAATGGGACCATTTACTGAAACGTCCTGTATTTTTGGATCAGAAAGTAAAACCTCTATTAAACCAAAACCAATTGTATACCTCACCAAAATGTTTGCTAAAGTTTCAGATTCTTCATAAGTCAAAGGAATTTGCCTACTTTCAGAAAGTTCTTTTAGCAAATCTCTTCCTATATTAAAAAAAGTTTGTCTAATTCTATAAGGGTCCGTAAACTCTTCAGTAGTAGGCTTATGTTCTGAAAGAATTGTCTTAGCCAAGTCTAATAACTCTATGTGGTCTTCTGAAAGATTAAATTCTGGAGGAGTTAGATGGTACATTGTCTTGATATCTTCTTCAGTTTTAAGAATAACAACGCTAGTTTGGGGGGTTATAGAATAACTATCTACTTCTTCAGCACCAATTGGAATACTTGACATCAATCTTGTTAACATAAAATTAGGAGAAATCGTTGGCCTGAATACCTGGGAATAAATAGTTCTGTCGCCTATTGCATAACCGTCTAAATTATCTTTAACTTGTTTTATTAAACTAGATTTATCTAAAAGCTCATAAACTATGGTTAAAATTTTCAGATAAGAATTTTCATCTTTTACATCAAGCGGATTTTTTACGTTTTTAATTCTAATTTTTTGTTCTCTTATCAATCTCTTAACTTCAACATATGCTCCAATTGGATCACTTTTCAAAAGACTAGTTACAACATACTCCAAGTCTGAAAATCTTGAAGGATTTCTTTGAAAATAAGTTAAATCAATCCCAGAAGCACTCAAGATTTTTTTCTGTTTAACAAGGAATGTATAAATATTAGCTATTTCTCTTAATAATTGAATTTGGTCCGACCCATATTGATAATTTCTATCTGAGGAAAGAATAATTCTACTAATTTCAGGAACTTCCAGAATCCTGTCCATTATGGCTGCCATAGCCATAGAATCATACTCTAAAGATGGAGAAAAAGGTAAACCAAGGAAATTAACCTTCATTACTTCTTCTCTTCCTTCTTTTATAACTTTATATTCTCCGGGTTTCAAACTTTCCTCTGCCAAGATTTAATCACCACTTGTAAAAAACAACATAATGTTTATTATGTATAGAAATATACATTACTAATCTTAAAATAACTTTCGCTTCAAAAAATGGATCAAATGCCTCAAGAAAATACAATATTAAACAATTTAAATACTAAAGTAAGAATCTTAGAAGGAAAATACAACACTACGCGTGAAAGACTTCTTTCAATAAATCAAACGTCAATAGAGCATTATAAAAAAATAAATTCAGATATTCACACCCTAAATGACGACATAAAAGAGATAAAAGAAAATATAGAGAATCTAAAAAAAACAATTAAAGACTTAATACGAGAACTAAATTTGTTTGCAAGAAAAGATCAAGTAAAAATTTTAGAAAAGTATATTAACCTGTGGAATCCATTAAACTTTGTAACCGAAGAAGAAGTTTTAGAATTAATCGAAAAAAATAAATTAAAAAATGTCACTAAATCTAAAAAATAAAAAAGAGGAGACAATGGAAAATAAAGATATTTCTACTATCAGGGGTGCAGTTCAGGCACCATCCTTTGGAAATTCCCCAGAAAGTCTTCCTCCAGGATTAGAAGACGCCCCTTCACCAACTCCAAAGGAAATGGTAAAAAAAGAGGAAAGGGAAAAAGAAGGCATAGCTGTTAAAGATCTTTCTACACCTTTAAACCAACAGCCTCAACAAATTGGCACAATAATGCCAGTTAGTAGTCCGGAGCCAACTGCAGAAAGAGCAAGTTTCGATGTTATAGAAGAAATAGCTGAAGCAGTTATAAGTGAAAAATGGGGCGATTTAGTTAGAGGAGTGGGAGACTTAAGATTATGGAAAGAAAAAGTAGATACTGATTTATCTGGAATAAAACAAGAAATAATAAGAACTCAAACAAGATTTGAAAATCTACAAACTGCAATTATGGGTAAGGTTTCAGAATATGGGGAAGGAGTAACTGAAATTGGTGCGGAATTAAAAGCACTAGAAAAAGTTATGGAAAAAATAATAAATCCCTTAACAAAAAGTGTAAAGGACTTACAAAAAGTAACAGATAAGATAAAATAATTATTTATTTTCTACAATTAATTTAATAGTACTCGCAACAATAATCAAGATAAAAATTGAACCTAAAACTCTTGGATGAAATAACGTTCTCAAAGTTTCCCATTCCGGATTAGCACCTACAGAATAAGGATTAAAAACAGGTCCAAAGATTACAGTTATGGACCATATCATAATAGCCAAACTTAACACCATAACAATTCCTTTGAGAGGGAGAATATCAGCAATTCCTTCTTTCAAAAAGGAAGAAGATACAAAAACAACCAAGATTACAGCAATTATCAACATTACAAACCAAGGAATTATTGTACTAACAAATTCAAAAGTACTTCCTGAAAACATAGAAACTAAGGCAATAATTAAACCTATTACTAAATCCAATACGGGCTTTCCACCAAGTAACTTACTCTTCTGAAGAATTGCATATAATATTAACCAAATAAAAATAAAACTAAATACGGGGAGAAAAGATTCCAATAGGGTAATATCTAAAAATGTTGCCATTATAATGTTACTTAGTAACTATTTTATATTCTTTTTTATTTTTTCTTCCATGTGGACCTGTAACAATATAAATTATTACTCCAAACAAAACTAAAAAGAAAATAAAACTTATTGTAGAATCATCCAAGTACAACCAATATGGCCATAATTCTTCACCATAATAAGACGTTGCTAGAGACCATAATACTGCACCGATTGCTAAGACTGTTGCCCATGTCAAGGGGACGCTTATATTTTTCCCTTCTTCAGGAGTATGAAACAATGCAACAAGCAACATAATTAGTACAGCGATAACTATGAAGAACGAAATCTTAGGCAAGGTATTATTCAACAAAAAAATTATATTAGTATTAAGAAGAACTGTCAGCGCTAAAATAATGGCTAAAACTACGTTCAAGTTAGACCTAGGACGACTATCAACTTCCCCAAACAATTTAGTCTTTTCTAATATTCCAAAAACAATAGTAAAAACCAAAAAGAAAGGTAAAACAAATTCATAAAAACCACTGGATTCTATTTGATAAAATAAAGAATAAAAATCAACCAATTTTTCCCCCTAAGAGCTTTTTCCTCCTCCAGAGGGCTTAGTTATGAACCATACTGCAAGAGCAATTAAACCAACTAAAACTACTCCACCAACTAAATCATTACCAACATTGCTATACAATTCACCAAAGATATAAGACAACAGACTCTCACCCGAATCCATAGTCCATGCTCCCAAGAAAATAAGAATCACACCTATGAACATAGCTACTGAAAAGAACCAATAATACCATGTTCTTTTTGTTTCTCCACCTTGTAAAAAATTATCATCCTTAAAAAACAATCCTATCATCAACAAAAACGAAAATGCAATTATCAACAATAACAAAACATTGGGTATTGCAGTCAATATAGTCGCCACTATTTTATTAGCAGATATAACTATTAAGGCAAATACAAGAGCAACCACAGAATCAAGATTATCTTTGCTACCTAATAATTTTGTTTTCTGAAGAATTGCATAAGTTATTGCAAATATAAGTAAAAAGGGCAAGATAACATCAAACAATCCGAAGTCTTTCAAAAACTCTATTGTACTTTGTAGTTTAGAAGCCATAGTTAAAAATTAAAATTAAGATAGGAATATTTAAAGCTTATGTTTTTAATTCATAAGTTCTGGGGCCTTCTCTTCATAAGTAGGTATCTCTGCCTTTGTGATTATCATTATATCTCCGATAGATTTAACCAATTTATGGGGAACTATAACACCTTTAGCACCACCTAAAACTTTACCTAAATACGATCTTTTAGTTGATCTTACTTTCCAACCAAACACCTTATTTGATGTTATTAAAGATTCTTCAATTTCTCCGAAATATTCTCCGGAATCAGTATAAACAGACATGCTCATAACATCAGATATTCTTTTTGTCTTTAACATTATCTTCCTCCTAAGATTAATCAAGCAGAAGTCTTTTAAACTTTATATATATTTCTACACTATGCCCTCTGTATATAAAAATATTATTCTACTAGGAACCTCTCATATTGCAAAACAGAGCATAGAAGAAATCAAGTACTTAATTGAAAAAGAGAAGCCAGACTTAATTGCACTTGAATTAGATTATATCCGATTCAGATCCCTATTGACTAAAAAAAAGAGGAAAATAAAACTAAAAGACATAAGCAAAATTGGATTTACTGGTTTTTTGTTTAATATAATTGGTGCCTGGTCTGAAAAGAAACTTGGAAAACTAGTGAAGGTTTCTCCAGGATCAGAAATGTTAACTGCAATAAAGATTGCAAAAAAAGAGAAGATAAATATTGTACTTATAGACCAAGATATAAGGATAACTTTAAGAAAATTATCTAAAAACATGGGTTGGAGAGAAAAACTAAGATTTATTGGAGATTTATTATTAGCCTCAAGATATAAAAGAGAAATCAAAAATTTGGATCTATCAAAAGTTCCAGACAAACAAACTATCAAAAGTCTAACTAATAAATTCAGAAAAAAATATCCTTCAACATATAAGATATTAGTAACTGAAAGAAATTTATTTATGGCAAAAAACTTAAATAAATTAAGGAGTAACTCAAATAAAAAGATACTTGCCATAGTCGGTGCAGGCCATGAAGAAGAAATGATTAGAATAATAAAAAATGAAGACAAAAAACTTATTTGATAAAACTGAGATAAAAAATCTTACGATTGCAGCAGTGGTTCTTGGTTTTGTTTTTTCCTTTAGAAATTGGGGATACGGTGAAACATTTATTCTTTCAGTAGGAATATATAATTTAATCCTCACAAGTATTGCAGCAGCAATAGTTCTGTTGATATATCAAACTTCACACAAATTAATTGCAAAAAGATATGGTTGTAAATCTACATTTAGGATATGGGGGATTAAGAGATTTTGGTTCTATAGAAGAGCAAAAATAAAAAATTTGAGAATATTTGGAAAAAAATACGAATCACTTAAATTAGGGGTAATTTTGCCTATTTTCTTTTCGTTTGTTTCAAATGGAATTATAAAGTTTTGTGCAATAGGCAGCTCAGAGATATCAGAGATAAAGTTGCAAGGACTTGGAAAAAAATTTAGAAAGTTGACAGACTTTGACACCGCAGTTATTCACTTAGTAGGCCCTATGGCTCTTTTATTTACTGCACTTATACTAACTAATAATGGACAATTTGAAAATGTTTCAAAAATAGCATACTTTGTAGCAATTTTTTCTATGATTCCACTATCTCAACTTGATGGTTCAAAAATTTTCTTTGGTTCTCCTTTTTTATATATTTTTAGCCTAGCATTTATGATTCTATCTATAGCAGTTATCCAGCTGGCTGGACTACTGACTGCTCTTGTATTTGCAGGAATTTCTGCAATAATAATTCTAATTTTATTTATGGTAAAATATTCTCATCTTTCTTGACAAAGACAATAAAACTATTTATAAAATAAAATAGACTAACTATTTTATGGCCGACATAACTTTTAAACCTAGATTATACCAAGAAACAATATTGCATACTTGTTTACAGAAAAACACACTAGTAGTTCTTCCAACGGGCCTAGGAAAAACCAAAATTGCAATAATGGCTTTGGCAAAAAGACTAAAGGATAATCCTCTCTCAAAAGCATTATTTCTTACACCTACCAAGCCTTTAGCAAGTCAAATATTTAATGAAATTAGAGGGTGCATAACTGAAAAGGAAGTATCTTTATTTACTGGAAGCGTTCCGCCTAATAAAAGAAAAGAATTATGGAAAAAATCAAAAGTAATTATTAGCACGCCTCAATGTATAGAAAACGATTTACTAAATAAAAATTTAAATGTGAAAGAGGTTTCACTTTTAGTAATTGATGAAGCCCATAGGGCAGTTCAAGATTATTCATATAATTGGATAACAAAAGAATATCACAAAACTTCAGACTATGAAAGAATAATTGGCTTAACTGCTTCTCCAGGATCAGATTTAGGAAAAATATTAGAAGTATGTAAAAATTTATATTCAAAAGAAGTAGAAATACGTACTGAAAAAGATCCAGACGTAAAACCCTATATTCAGGAAGCAAGAATAAAAAAAGAGTTAATAGAATTGCCTGAAGATTTCAAAAAAATTAGAAAGTATTTAAAAGATTCGTTAAAATCTAAACTGATCAAAATTAAAGAACAAGGAACACTTTCTTTATCTTCTAGTCCTTCAAAAACTGAGATTTTAAATTCACAAGCAAGATTACAAGGAGAACTAGCCAGAGGATCAAAAGATTATAACACTTTCAAATCTATCTCACTACTTGCCGAAGTTTTGAAATTGAGTCATGCCATAGATTTATTAGAAACACAAGGAATAAGTTCACTTAGCTCTTATTTTGAGTCTATTTTCAAAGATTCAAGAAATAAAAAAACTAAAGCAGTAAAAAATTTGGTGAATGACTTAAATTTCAAATCTGCATATATTTTAACTGAAAAACTTAATCAGAAAAAAACAAAACATCCAAAACAAAAAAGACTCAAGGAAATAATAAAAGATAGCATAAAAAAGGACCCAAACCTTAAGATAATTGTATTCAATAATTACAGAAATTCAGTTAATGAATTAGAAAAAGAACTTAACAAAATTAAAAGGGTAAAAGCAAAATTATTTGTGGGTCAAGCAAAAAAAGAAGGTATAAGTCTTCGTCAAAAAGATCAATTAAAAATTTTAGAAGATTTCAACAACAGCATGTACAACTGCCTTATTTCTACATCTATTGGCGAAGAAGGGCTGGATTTGCCAAAAGTTGATCTAGTTATTTTCTATGAACCTGTTCCTTCGGCAATTAGATCAATACAACGTAGAGGGAGAACTGCGAGGCACGATACAGGAAATATAATAATTTTGGTAACAAAGAACACGAGAGATGAATCAAATTTTTGGGCAGCGCATCATAAAGAAAAAAGAATGTATTCAGTACTAGACAAAGTAAGAAAAAAATTAAATGAACAGACTCAACCAACAATAAAAAGTTTTATTGAAAAAACAAACTCAATAATTTACGTTGATTCAAGAGAGGGAAGTTCCGGCATAACAAAGCAACTTCATGAAATAGGTTTAGATGTTAGAATTAAACCTCTTCCTACTGCAGATTTTATAATTTCTGAAAAAGTAGGAATTGAGAGAAAAACACCAAGAGATTTTATAGATTCAATCATAGATAAAAGACTATTTACTCAAATAAGAGGATTAAGAGAAAATTTTGAAAAGCCCTTGCTTATTATAGAGGGAACTGAAGATATTTATTCCATTAGAAACATCCACCCAAATGCAATAAGAGGTATGCTTGCCACCATAACCTTATCTTACGGCATACCTATTGTTTACACAAAAAATATCAAGGACACTGCAGAATTCATAAAAATAATATCTTTAAGAGAACAAAATCCAAACTCCAAAGACATAGGAATTAGACTAGATAAAAAACCTGTAACAACAAAAGAACAACAAGAGTATATCATAGAGTCCTTTCCAGGAATTGGGCCGTCGATGGCTAAGAGCCTACTTAAAAAATTCAAAAAAATAGAAGATATAGTTAATGCCTCTCAAAAAGATCTTGAAAAAATAGAAAGTATTGGTGAAAAGAGAGCAAAAGAAATTAAAAGAATTTTGAAAGAGATATATGAAGATTAGGTTATTTCTTCTGAAGATATTTTAAGAATAACAGGATTACTCACTATGGGCCTATTATTTATTTCTACTTGAGAAATAATATCTTCATTAGGAAAATAAGAATAGGTATATAATTTTTCTCCATCGCTTTCTATATTTATTTCATTCGGCTCAGGGTCAAAAGGGAGGATCAAAATATCAGCAGAAGGTTCAAAAAAGTATTCTCCTCCAACAACTCCAAACTCATCATGTCCCTCAACAATTAAGATATTATAAATCCCTTTCTTAGGTACACTTATGGAAACCTCTCCCTGAGAGATTGTTATTTTTTCATCAGAATAGCTATTCAAGCTTTCACTAGGATAGCCAAAGTTTCCTTGGTC
The DNA here is from genome assembly GCA_964344555.1 of Candidatus Woesearchaeota archaeon. GTDB lineage: Archaea > Nanobdellota > Nanobdellia > SCGC-AAA011-G17 > PNOQ01 > CAYFNK01. The sequence continues at coordinate 64,469 of CAYFNK010000001.1, forward strand.
TACAGAGATTATCTCACATTCAGTATTTTCAAAATTACATTCATACTTAACAAGGTTTACTAAGGTGGGCCCAATACTAGGAGAAAATCCTAGCTCTTCACTATTTTTGCTATTTCCTAAAATGGCTTGTTCAATAATATATTCATCAAACAACCCGTACCTATTTGATTCCCAATAATCTCTCATTATTCCTGTCTTGATTGGTCTATAATTTTCGTTATTTATACACCCTATATGACATTCTGAACCCCCTATTACTTGAAATTTAGGACAGGTCATTTGAGAATCACAGTTAGGACCTTCAAATAATATCCTCCCGTCTTGCCAAGTATATTCATCTAATAATCCTGAAAACTGGTGTCCAAATTCATGTGCAAAAACCAAAGGATCATCTCCTGAATTTACAGAAGCAATCCCTCTCCAAGAACTAGACCTCAAATGACTAAAGAAAGTTATAACTCCTTTTGGTTCAACAAGAACTACAGGATAATCATACGGACAATCTAAAGAAGAAGTTTTAACTTTAACAGGATCGCACACCACTGCATCATTATCATAACTACAACCAAGGTCTGAATCAAGAGATTCTATTCTAAAAAAATTAAATCTTTCCTTGTACTCACTATATGGCAAGGTATTCAAAAAACTATTCCTCATGGTTTCAGTATCTTCTACAAAGTTATCAATACTTTTATAGTTCTCAGCTAAAAAAACTATATCTATAGAATCATCATAACTCCCCCTATCCTGCATTATTACGCAACCCTGTTCAGGACTAGAAGGGGCCCTAGTTTTCAATAAGTTAAACACAGAAACAGATCCAAAAACAATTCCTACGACGACTATTATAAGTACAACAAAAGGTAACCAACTTCTTCTTTTTCTAGTAATCATTAGAATAACCTTAAATAGTAGATATATAAAATTATTTATTAAATTCTTTTAATATTTTATAATTTGGTCCATCTTTTGTTAATTTACTTCTAATCAAATAAAATTTATCTATACTAAATTTTTTATTTTTTACTTTTACTTCTTTCAAAATTTTAGAAAATTTGTTTTCATTTTTGATAAGTTTTATTCTCCCAAGAGTTAGATGTGGGGAAAAAGATTGATCAAATTTAAAATTACTTAACAATTCTTCATCAACTTCCTGTTGTAATTTAATGACTTTTTTCTTTGGAGTTATCTCAGTCCAAAGGGCCTTTACCTGGCCATTTTTCTTAAAAAAATTAAGCTGTCCTAATCTTATTTCAAATGGATCAAATTTTATTCTTTCTAATTTATCATAAATCACTTTCAAATCTTTTTTATCAACATCCCCTAGATATTTTAAAGTTAGATGTAAATTTTTCTTAGAAATCCATTTAATTTTAGCAACATCAGAAGAAAATTTTTTTTGAACAGCAAATAGTTCTGTCCGGATTTCTTCAGGAAGAATCAGTCCTACGAACAGCCTCATTTTTCATCTTTTCCTTAAATGACCTCTCTCCAAATAAAACCCAGTAAACAACTAACAAACTTATTACAGAAAGAAACATAATTAGTCTATCGTCCATCTTACCCAAACATTTTGATAGGATCTTCTTCTATTTCTTCTTGTCTAATCTTATCAATGGCGCTCATAAAATCGGACATATTTGCAGTAGTTCTCTTATTCCTTATTGCGAAATATCCTGCCTCAGTACACATAGATTTCATTTCTGCACCAGAAAAACCTTCAGTAAGTTTAGTAATTTGAATTGGGTCAATTTTATTAAGCCTCATGTTGTTAGAGTGTATACCAAAAATTTCTGTTCTAGCTTCCACTGAGGGAAGGGGGATGTGGATTAATCTATCTAATCTTCCTGGTCTAATTATTGCACTATCCAAGACATCTATCCTATTAGTAGCACCAATTATTTTTACATTATCCAAAGAGTCAAATCCATCTATCTCACTAAGTAATTGCATACATGTTCTTTGAACTTCTCTTTCTCCACTTGTGCCCATTTCTACTCTTTCTGAAGCTATGGCATCAAGTTCATCTATAAAAATAATTGAAGGTGCTCTTTCTCTAGCAAGATTAAATATATCTTTTACAAGTTTTGCTCCTTCTCCTATAAATTTCTGAACAAGTTCACTACCTACAATTTCTATAAATGTAGAATTTGTACTTTTGGCTACTGCTTTAGCTAAAATGGTTTTTCCAGTACCGGGTGGGCCATATAATAACGCTCCCTTCGGAGGATGTATTCCAACTTTTTTGAATAACTTGGGATTTTTGAGAGGAAGTTCAACAACTTCATGAATTTCTTTTATTTGATCCTCAAGTCCTCCAATTTCTTTCCAAGATATTTCAGGTTTTTCCATAATCACAAAATTTTCAACATCAAAGTGCTTAACATTTTCAATAATATCTACAATGGTCAGAGACTTCTGTTCAGCTAAAACTCTCTGTCCGGGGCCAATTTTATCAGCTAGAGAAGGATTAAAATTAACCAAAAATTTATTTCCATTTTGTAATCTTATAATTATCTTTTCTCCGACTACCTTGACAACATCACAAACTATAAGGGGGGGGTTCTTGTAATTATCAAGTTCTTTTTTTAGAGTCGATACGGTTTCTCTTAACTTCTTATTCTCTTCGTCTAAATCAAAAAAAGAATCATTACTCTGCTTTTTAGATAATATACCCATTTAAATCTAGAAATCAATTATTATTTATAAGGGTTACCATATCCAGTTATATGGATGAAAAAAACTTAGTTACTATTTCATTATTCTTTTCATTGGTAGGAATATTAATCTTAATTTTTTTATCCGGAAACATAGAACCACCTTTCTACAAAATTTCAGAGATAGATAAAAGCCTTAAAGAAAAAACCATAACTACCATAGGAAAAATTTCTCTACTAAAAGAAACAAAGGATATTTTTATATTTACACTTAATGATGATTTTTCAGATATTATTGTTATTGCCTTTAAGGAAGATAATTTAAGTTTAGAAAAAAATACGGAAGTCAAGATAGTTGGAAAGATTATAGAATATAACGGCGAATTAGAAATCCAGGCAAAAGAAATTTTCACAATATGATAGACCAAATATTCTTAACAATTTTTTTAGGATGCATCATTGGAGTAATAACTGGCCTATCTCCTGGATTACATATAAATTTAGTTGGGGTTGGAATAATAAGCATATCTGCTATTTTGCTAAATTTCATTTCTCCCATAATTCTATCAACCTTTATATTATCTATGGCAATAACTCACACTTTCTTAGATTCAATTCCTTCAATTTTTCTTGGTGCACCAGAATCAGAAACGGCATTATCTGTTCTTCCAGGACACAAATTTCTTCTTCTAGGCAGAGGGCATGACGCAGTTATGTTTACTCTTGCAGGAAGTATTTTCTCTCTGATAGTTGCAATTATTTTTTCTCCAATCATAATTTTATTCATAAAATATTTATATCCCTATCTAGAAAAAATTATAGTTTATGTCTTAATATTCTCTACAATCTTTTTAATACTTAAAGAAACTAAAAATAAATTATGGGCGTTAATTATTTTTTTAATATCTGGTATTTTAGGAATTATAACTCTGGACACTCACCTTGCAAGGGAACCTCTTTTTCCATTATTTTCAGGTTTGTTTGGAATAAGCACCTTGGTAAATAGTATGGTGAACAAGAATAAGATTCCAAAACAAATAATAAAAAAAACAAAAATAAATAAACTAAAATTAAAAAAGGCAATAAAATCTTCGTTTTTTGCAGGAGGGTTGTGTTCTTTTCTGCCAGGACTAGGTCCAGCCCAAGCTGCAATACTTGGGTCTCAGATGTCAAAAAATTTAGAACAAGATGGTTTTTTAATGTTGATTGGTGGCCTAAACACAATAAATATGGTTCTTAGCATCATGGCGCTGTATGTAATAGACAAATCTAGAAATGGTGCAATGTTAGTAATATCTAAGTTGATAGAAGGATTAACTTTTGAATATCTTATCTTATTTTTTGCAACAACGATGGTAGTCGGAGGAATAGCAACTTATTTAACGATATTTTTCTCAAAATTTTTTGCAAGAAATATTTACAAAATTAAATACAACAAAGTATGCACATCAATAATATTATTAATTTTCACCTTAGTTTTATTAATATCTGGAATTTTTGGAATTTTAATACTTGTTACTTCAACATTTGTGGGATTACTAACTATTTCCTTAGGGATAGGGAGGAGCCATATGATGGGTTGTTTGCTCTTACCAACAATCATCTTTTTCCTTTAACCGAACCATCTTCCAAGGCCCTCCTGTCTATCTGCCTCCTTACCAAATACGCTCTCAATTCTTCTCCTCAACAAATCTAAAGATTGAAAAGTATATTTGGGAAGAGTATATCTTTCAGCAAGAGTTAAGGAAGGTGTAAGATACTTTGTAACGCTACCTTCAGAAATTGTAAATATTATCTTCCCTTTGCATTTCAGACATTTTCCAACTAAAGGGATTCTTCTGTATTTTTCATTACATTCAACACATCTAAATTCTTGCATACTAAATTTTCTAAGATTTCCTTTTATATCTCTAATAAAGTGCCTATCTATTACCAATCTGGCAACATCGTCTTCATCAACTGCCCTTATCTGTTCTGCCAGGTTCATTTGACCCAACACTTTTTCTTCCATAGTTGGTATTTCTTTATACGCACTGTATCTTATTCCTTCATTAATGTTCTTAGTTTCATGAGTATACCCTATATCTAAACTATCTTTTTTTCCCAGATTGTTTCCTATTGTTTCAATTTTTATCTCCCAAGGCATTTTATAATTCTCACAGGCCTCATAAAATTCCAAAGGGTACTCCCAAACACAATCCATATCAAAAACCATGTCATCCACTTCTGTTAAGAGGACATTTGATGTCAATACAAGTGGTGCATCTTGTGTAGCGCCCCTATGGCTGGGAAGGTATTTTCTAGAAAAGTTTAGAAGACCATCCATTAAAAGCATAATTCCACATTCATCTCCGTCGCAATCCCTTCTTTGTGCACAATGCCATACTGGACTAGCATAACATCCTTGTGTTCCAGAAAAACCAATTATCCTACCAACTACTCCCGCAGAAGTGTGGGGTGCAAGGCTGATTATTAGGTGTCCAACTAAATCTTCTTTTTTATTTAGATTATAATATGGTTTAAGGCCATATAAATGAACCAACAAATCATCTACAAATTTGGAAACCCTATATAAAATGGCATCACTTCCTTCTTCCTGAGATTCCTTACAAGAGGGTAAAATTATATCTTGGTGTTTAAGTTGTAACACTTGACTATTGCTTTCTAATTTCTTCCCATGGATATCAAGAACATAACCCAGGTCCTTAAGTTTTTCAAAATCTGTTCCAATTTCTTCTGGAGTAAAATGAGTTAGGGCTAGCTCAGTCATATCATATCTTATAGTACCATCTTTATTCACAGTAAGATTGTGTATTGCCCTTAAAATCCCTTTAGATAAATTTTCCAAAGATCTATCTTCATTTGACATTCCTCTAACTCCTTTAACTAATTCTGGAGAATTTTTTAATCCTAGTCTATCCATAGCTTTCAAGTAATATTCACTTATGTTAATATCTTTCCAAAGAAAAGATTGGTTATTTTCATGAGAAAGGCACTTCTCAGATTTCAAAACATTTTTACATTGCCTACAATAGTATCTATTTGTCGTTTCAAAATTACAAACTTCACATGAGGGATATATTGTTTCTAAATCACATTTTTCACAATATTTCAAAGGAAATTCGGCCTTAATTTTCCCTTTGCTTAATGCGGCTTGAAAACACCTAAGTCTTCCTCCTTCTTCTCCAACTGGAAAAAGCGCATGAGGACTTCCTTTCAGTTTTCTTATTTTTGCCTTTTCGGGCCTTCCCATTCTTGCACCAATAAATATTCCAGATTTATCCCTTATTCTCACATCAGAAAATTTATTTACTATTTCTAATACTGGCTTAGAAGGATCTACCTCTTTTACCAATAATTTAAGATCTACATTTTTTTCATAAATTCCAAGACTAATCAAAAAAGAGATCGCCCATTCTTTTTCTATTACAATATGTTCTTTAGAAACTACTCTGTGAGGGACCCCTAGTTTTTCAAGAACTCTTTTTGGTATCACTGTTTCTTCAACTAGGGTCTGATCAAGAGGTAAAATAATCTTTGAGTTTTCTTTTTGTATTGTTGATTTCACAAGCCAACCAATCAATACAAGAAATTCTTTAATTGAAATATCTTTCCAATGATAGGTATACCTTGGATGAAAAGGAACGTCAAGCTTTTTAGAAAGAGTGTAAGAATCCTCTACACTCAATGAATTTTTTATGGGGTCCATAAACAGTTCTTTTAATATAGAAAGGTTTATTCCTGTTTGTTTTTCTATTTCTTCTGGCAGTTTCTGCTTGGATTTGATTTCTTTTAACCACCACTCCTCACAATATCCTGGGGGAACAAGAGAGTGTGCCCTATTCAAAAAATCACCATAAGGGATTAAAATATCTCCCAAAAATATAATTTCTTGTATTCTGTTTTTGACTTCTTTATAATTTGTTTCATCTAATCTGACAACGTCTCCGTTTTCTAATTTTACGATCGGTCCTTCAAGAGAGTCACAAGAACTAAGAGCAGTTCCTTTTCCAGGTCTTTCCATTTTAAGTTGTGTACCTATTGCAATATATTTATTCAAAACCTCCATTGTCATAGGATGTATTGCGGTAGAACTCAGTCCGGTATTTCTACACCTACCATATCTTAATCTAAATCCTCCTTTTCTCAAAGGATAGGTCAAAACTGGCCTACCTGCAACGATATCTTTTATAAAATTATAATCTGGAGAAATTTTTTCATTTGATTCATTAGTATCTTTTTTCTTAGAATTTATCTTAGTTTGTAATTTACAAAATTTTTCCATAAACTTCCACTCAGTCATTCCCATTTCATCTCCCCAGTCTTTTAATTGTTTATTCACTTTTTTGGCTTTTTGACATAAACATTCTCCAACAACAAGGCAAAAACCACCCCTTATTCGATTAGTATCTATCCTTTCCAAATCTTTATGATTCGACACTTCCATTTTTTCAGTAGGGTCGCCATCTATCTGAAGGGGAAGATTTGAAACCATTTCAGTTATTTCTTCAGAAGTTGGAAAGTATTGTAAATTAGTTATTCTTTCATGATAATCTGTAAGTTCGGTTATTGATCTTTTAATTTCTTTTTCAGTAGGATCATATTTAGCATAACCAAATTTAATTCTCAAATAATCTGCAATTAAAACTGAAATTGATGCTGCTGTACCGCCTGCACTCCTAACAGGACCAGAATAACAAAGAGCGAGATATTCTTTATTGTCTTTTCTTTTCCTAATCTTTACCCCTGTAAATCCTTCCAGAGGGCTAGCAACAACACCTACAGTGACATAAGCAAAACCAACTCTTATTCCTATCTCTATTGCTTCTCTTATGTCTTTAAATTTACAAAATTTTTCTTTAGAAACCTCATAGGCAATTTCTAATCCGACTCTCCAGTCTAACTTGCCAAACTTTTTTTCAAGTTCTTCTATTCTTTGAGGAAGACCTTTACCTATTATTTGAGGAGAAGCAACACCAATCAATCCTTCTACCCTCTCTGCCATGTTTTTGGCAAGAGGTATTTCTACATGCTCAGAAGGGTCAATTTTTTTACTTTTTGCTAGTTTTGCTAATTCATACGCCTTTCCAACAGAACTATCAAGTTCTTCAAAATAGTTTTCTAAATCAGTTTTCATCTTTTACTAAAAATTTCATAAATTTTGCTTCTCTATTTTTTAGGTTTACAATGGCCACCCTGCCTGGCTCAGGGGTGTGCCCTAGTTTTTCTTCATATTCTGTTTTTGATTGCCAACAGCTACTAGAAATAAGTGTAGTCTTACCATATTGATCTATTTTAGCTTTATGAACATGGCCTGTTACAAATATATCTGGAACCTTATCTATAATCATATGGTCTTCCTCTGGATCAATTACAGATAGATTACAATTATGTGTAGGAGAAATATGTCTTTTCTGTAATAATTTTTTCATTAACTCACAAATAATATCATATCCTCCATTATTCCTTATGTTATCTAAATAATCTACATAAAAATCAAAACTGAAACCATGGTACATCAGGACTTCAAAACCTTCAAAACCGATAGTAGCACCAACATTAACAATTGCAGGATTTGTTACTAACGTAACATTTTTCATATTCCAAAGATCCTCGCAAAGAACCTTTTCAAAAATTGGTTGTGGTTCTGCTAATCTAACTGCATCATGATTCCCTGGAGAAAATATAATCTGGATATCTTCCCTTATTTTAGAGAATAACCTTGCGCATTCCTCATATTGCTTATATATATCTTTAATCTCCAAATCTTCTTCTTGCCCCGGATATATACCCACTCCATCTACAACGTCCCCTACAACAAAAAGATATTTAATTTGGAGTGCAAGTTCTCTCTGTTCTTTAGTTCCTTGGTTGCCATTAATCCACCCTATAAATTTCATAAAACTTTTTCTCAAAAATTTTTTTGAACCTATTTGAACATCAGAAATAAATGCAGCATATTCTTCTTCGGGCCCTTTCTTTATATTTTCTTCAGAAGGAATTTCTGGAAAATAAACTTCATCAATAAATATTAAACCGTCTCCCAGGCTACCTTTTATACCAATTACTTCATCACAAACGATATCTTTAGAAACATCAAAAAGTTCTTCTTTATTCTTCATGATTATTCCTTTCATTTTTCCAGTTATATCTTCAATTTCTAAAACCACATGTTTATTCTTAGTATAACTTTTAGAATAAACCAACCCGATAGTAGAAACCTTATCTCCTCTTCTTCGATTTCTTAATCCATTAATCGAAACTGCGTCACTTAGGCCCTGCCTTGTTCTCAATATTTTTCTCAAAAAATTATATCTTATTTTGTAGTGATCTACAAAAGATTGGACAGTTATTTTACCACCTTTATCATCATAATTTTTTAGAACAATAGGTAAGGAAGATTGATTTTTTTCTATAGAAACTACGGGGGGGACTGGCTGTTTAATATCTTTTAATATCTCATTGAGCTCACTTTTATTTTCATCATACTCTGTCAGGGCTAGAAGGGAATTATAAACTTGCTTGTTTTTTCCCTTTTCTAAATTCACTCTTGCCTTTTCAAAATCCTTCCAATTAATATTAAAATCTGGATTTTTTTTAGAAAATATTTTTTGTAAATCTTTTGTTATTACTGCAGGTTTATTTTCATTATCAAATTTTTTATCCAGTTCTTCTAAAAAGGACTCATCAACTTCTTTCAATAAATCTGGACTTAATAAAAATCCTTTCTTCAAAAGAGAATTTATTTTTTCATTTACAGACCCAGCCATCCTCTCAACTCCTTATCAAGAGAAGGAATGTTTGCCTGTGGGACTGCAAGTTTTATTTCCCTTGTTCTCCCATATCTTCCTTTGCTGACTACTTTAGCATTAATTATCCCCAACAAATCCAATTCTGCAATTAAATCTGAAAGTCTTCTCTGTGTTAGATTTTTGAGTCCGCAAGAATTGCAAAAGTACCTATAGGTCTCATATACTTCTCCAGTCAATATTTTTTCAATAGATTTTTGATGTAGATGGAAAACAGATAATAAAGCTATTTGGGATTGTTTGGGCAGGGTTTTTATTACGTCATAAATTAAATCTCTTTCTATTTTCTCTTCTGCACTATCTATATAACTTATTGTTAATTTATTTTTATTATTTCTCTCAGTTAATTCTCCTGCAACTCTTAACAAATCTAATGCCCTTCTTGCATCTCCGTGTTCCCTTGCAGCATATGCTGCACATTTACTAATGACTCCTTCATTTACTACTCCTTTTTTGAATGCCTTTTTTGCTCTTTCAGAAAGAATATCTTGTAGTTGTAATGCATTATACGAAGGAAAATTTATATCTTCCTCAGTTAAGGAAGATTTTACTCTTGGATCAAGGTAATTAGCAAATTGCAAATCATTAGATATCCCGACTATCGCTATTTGAGTCTTCTTTAGTTCAAAATTTAATCTAGTCAAATTATATAATATCTCATCCCCTGCTTTTTTAACCAACTGATCTATTTCATCTAAAACCAAAACGATATTCTTCTCTTCACTGTCTATTTTTTTAACAAACAATCTATATATCTCATCAGTTGGTAATCCTGTAATTGGCACTTCTTCTCCAAAATCTCTAGCCAATGCGGCAATTAATCTATATTCTGTGTCTGCCACTCTTTTCAATTTACAATTAAGGTAAAAAATTTTCAAATTTATATTTTTAGACTCTGCAATTTTTTCTAAGCTTTCAACAACATGTAACATAGACAATGTTTTACCAGTTCCAGTTTTACCATAAAGAAATAAATTTGAGGGCTTTTCATTTCTTAAGACAGGTGCAAGAATTGAAGCTATTTCTTTTATTTGTGATTCCCTATGGGGTATATTGTCTGGAGTATAGCTAACTTGTAGGACTTTTTTGTCTTTAAATATAGACTCTTTAGAAATAAATTCTTCAAAAAAACCACCTATGTCTTCTTTTACCATGTCATAGAACTATTCAAATCCCTTTTTTAAAAATTTTTATAGTTCGATATACACTCTGAGACCTATATTTCCTTTGGAAATATTTTTTTCAAAAAAATTAGCTAAACACCTAGTTTTCTCATGGAAACTTTTTAGTAGTAACAACCTACAAAATGCAAGATATAACATAATATATAATATAACAATAAAACATTTAAACTAAATTTTAATAATAATTTTTAAAAGTGTCAAAAAACTAAACAAAACTAGTCTAATTCTTTAAAATTCAAAAATCAAAAAAATGATTAGAAAGATATAAAATAAAACTAAAAAAGGTAAAAAAAGTTAAAAACAAATATTAACAATTTCAAACCTCCATCGGAAAAAATTAAAAAAACTCAAAAATTAATTTTTCCATTTGAAAATAAGGTGGGAGGGGTCTATCTTAAAGAATATATTTAAATACCTATTAATCATATAACTAAAGATGGAACTCATTACACTATTTGTAATTTTAATTGTAGTTGTTTTAATTTTAGAATTATCTAAACATGTAATGATAAAAACTTTTGCAAAATCAATAATTGCAATTGTAATAATCACTATTGCATTTTTATTCATAATTGGTGCAATAAGCTCTGAAAATAAAATAAGAACAGAAAACCAAATGATTCAAACAGGAGCAGCAATTGCTGATGAAATAAAAGAAGCACCACTTATAGAAAATACAATAGACAAAATTAAAGAATTTATTGAAGATTTTGGAAAATAACAATTAACCTAAGAAAAATTTTATAAAGAAACAGTACTTACCAAATCCATAAAATGGCAAGCGAAGAAAGAAAATATTCTAGGCAAATTCTAGGAAAAACAGTAGTGAGTAAAGCAGGTAAGAAGTTTGGAGAAGTAGGAAATTTGATTTTTGAATCTAGAACTGGAGAAATTCTACATTTGGAACTTAAAAACCCCACTCATTTGGCAGATAATTTAGATTTAGAAAGAGACGATCAAGGAAAATTACTTGTACCTCATAGTTCAGTTATAGCTATAGGTGATTTTGTAGTAGTTTCTGAAGAAGACATAATATAGATTTTAGTAAGATTTAAAAGAAACTTTCTTCTTATTTCTTATTATGGCATTTAAGGAAGAGATAATCAAGATTTTAAGAAAAGAAACAAATTCTAAACAGATCTCTCTTGAAATACCCCCCAATCCAAAAATGGGAGATTATTCATTTCCATGTTTCAAACTAGGTAAAAATCCAAAAGAAGAAGCAAACAAACTAAAAAACAAAATCAAAAAACCAAAGTTCATATCAGAAATTAAAACAGCAGGCCCATATCTTAATTTCTTTATAGATAACTCCAAACTTACTGAGAAAGTTCTTTTAGAAATTCATAAAAAAGGCAAGAAATATGGACAGAAACCAAAGAATAAAAAAATAGTAGTTATTGAATCGCCAGGACCAAATACAAACAAGCCCCTCCATCTGGGACATATAAGAAATATGCTTCTTGGAAATACCCTAACAAACCTGAATAAAATATGTGGAAACAAAACAATAAGAGTAGACATAGTTAATGATAGGGGAATACATATCTGTAAATCTATGTTGGCTTATAAAAAATTTGGTAAGAATAAAAAACCAAACAAAAAATCGGACCATTTTGTTGGAGATTTCTATGTTATATATGACAAAAAATCAAAAAAAGATAAATCTCTTGAGAAAGAACTAACCAATTTGCTTTTAAAATGGGAGAAAAAAGATAAACAAACTATGGAGTTATGGAGACTTCTAAATAAATGGGCAATAAAAGGAATAAAAGAAACATACAAAAGATTTGGTACAAATGTGGATAAATATTATTTTGAAAGCAAACACTACAACAAGGGAAAAAAAATAGTTTTAGATGGATTGAAAAAAAATATATTTCAAAAAGACGAAAAGGGAAACATTATAGCAGATTTAAATAACAAAAACTTAGGAAACAAAGTAGTCCTTAGAAAGGACGGCACATCCATATACATAACTCAAGATATTGCTTTGGCAGATTTAAGATATAAGGACTACAAAATGGATGAAATGATATATGTTGTAGCTAATGAACAAGAACATCATTTCAAAACCTTATTTGAAATACTAAAAAGACTAAACTTCAAATTTACAAAAAATCTTTATCACTTATCTTATGGTTATATTAGTTTACCAGAAGGAAAAATGAAATCTAGGGAAGGCAGAGTGATAGACGCAGACCACATATCAGATGAAATGAAAAGGTTGGCAGAAAAAGAAATCAAAAAAAGAAACAAAAAAATTACAAAAAAGCAAATAGAAAAGATTTCCGAACAAATTGGAACCAGTGCAATAAAATTTTTCATGTTAAAATATGATCCAACAAAGGATTTTATATACAATCCAAGGGAATCAATAAAATTTGAAGGAGAAACTGGACCCTATTTACAATACACGGGAGTAAGAATAAATTCAATCTTAAAAAAATCAAAACCAACAAAAGCAAATCTTTCACTATTAAAAGACCCCTCCGAAATAAGTTTAACTAAACAATTATCTCTTTACCCAGAAATAATTGAAAAAAGCACAAAAGAATACAAACCCTCCGTCTTGTGTAATTTTTTAGTTGAATTGTGTAAAAATTTCAACTCATTCTATCAAAAATGTAAAGTCATAGAAAAAGAAGATAAAGAAGTATCTAAATCAAGAATTATGCTCACATACTGTACTGGAAAGGTATTGGAAAACGGATTGGAAATTTTAGGCATAGAAATTCCTTCTAAAATGTAGAAACTTTTATAAATATCTTGAAAAGACCATGACAAGGTGAGATTATGCCAGTAATAGGATTTAATATAGACAAAATAGATGCAGAAAAAATAAGTAAAATTTCTGGGAAGGTAGAAATTAAGAATAATCTTGGAATAACAGGGGTTGAACAAGAGAAGTTGGCACTAGGTAAGTCTGAAGAAGTCTTAAAGTTTAATTTTGAATATTTAATTACTTATGAGCCAAAAGTAGGCAAATTGGAAATGAAGGGAAGCGTGTTATACATGGAAGATCCTAAAAAAATAAAGGAATTACTATCTTCGTGGGAAAAAGATAAAAAAATACCAAACAACGTAATGCCAGCGATATTTAATACAATTCTCGCAAAATGTAATGTTAAGGCATTAAATTTATCTCAAGAAATAAATTTACCACCCCATATAAGATTACCAATTGTAAAACCAAGCAAGAAATAAATTAAAAAAAGTTTTTAAGATCAACAATTTCTTTTTTCTTTTCTGTAGCCTCTTCCCAACTACAGTTTTCATCTTTCATTATTTTTAGAATATGAAGTTCCTTTAACATCTAACTATTATTTTTTCTTGACACTTTATATATATTTGTCAATTTAGATACAATTTTTACCACATATATTTTGAATCCCGATACCACTCCTTAATTAAATTCAAAATTACACTGAAAGGATATAACAAAAAGTTATATAAAATTAAAAAAAGAAATTAGGTTATGGAAAAATTAAGCCAATGTAAGTTATGCAATCAAAAAATAGCAAAAAGTTCTTGCATGTCTTGTGGAAGTAATGTTTGTGAATCTTGTTATATTAAGGAGAAAGGAATATGCACGATTTGCTATCAAGGAAGGAAATAGATGAAATTCTAGAAAAAGATAGCAAAATAAAGAAAATCATAGTGGGTATCCTTTCAATATTTCTTTTAATATTAATATGTAGTTATTTTTTATTAGGATATCATTTATACACAATTATTGCAGGAAATTATGAATCTCATGCCATAGAAGGAAATAAGATATTTACTGAAGAGTACAATATAGTTTTTTTAAATGAAGAATATGAAAACTTAAAGAATAATTACCTAGAAAATGAAAATGTAGAAATAAGTGCCTGCTTAAGGGGATACAAAGAAAAAAATTATTTTATAGAAGAAGTATATTTTCCAGATATAATCTCTCAAGATGTAAGCCATGTAACCTATAAATCTTGCCCCGCCGGTACAATTATCTGGTTACACTCCCATCCTTACAAAAGATGTATTGCATCTAGCCAAGATATCAAAACCTTAAAAATTCAGAAAAATAATTTTGAAGGGGCACTAATGATGATAATGTGTTCTCTAAATCAATTCAATATTTATGGGTAAATTATATAAACCTTTAAAAAAATAAAGTTATAAGAGGTGAATACATGGCAAATAAAAAAACTAAAGAAAAAAATATGTGTCATCACCACTGCAGTAAAGGGTGGATGATAACTAAAGGAATTTTAGCTCTAGCATTAGGTATTTCACTATGGATGATGTACTTAGGACTAGAACAAGTCTTTGCAATAATATTAGTTCTAATGGGTTTAAAGAAACTATACCATAGTTGTTGTTAATACAACAACTTTTTCTTTTAACCGAATAAGTTAAATAGTTATACACTTTTAAATTTATATGCCAAAAATAAGTGATAAAAAAATAAAAAAACTAAAAGAACACATACTATCAATATTATATGACTATCACTTTAATCCTCCTTTTACTTCAAAAATAGCGGAAGACCTAATAAGGGACGAAGAGTTCACCTTAAGATTGCTTATTGAATTAAAAAAAGAGGGATTTATTGAGGAAATAAATAAAAACACAGATGGTAAAAAATATCTTTCTAGAAAAAGATGGATATTAAATTCTAAGATTTATGACCAATATAAAGTCCTTTCTCATTAATTATTCATTCACTATTCACTCATTAAACACATTCTAAACACTCAATCATTCACAATAATCTATTTATATCTAATGTTATTTCACTCACTTGAAATATGTTTGAAGACAAGGTAAAACAATCTTTCAATAAAGTTAAAGAAGACATTTCTAATCTAAGTGACAGAATCAGTGCAATAGAGTCCAAATTAAACCAAATTCTAGCCAAATTTGATAAAAGAGACACCAATTCTGATAAATTTGAGGGTTTTGAGCCCATTTCCTCCAAAATCCAGGTGGAAAAAGATGAAAGTTCCATAGGAAATAAAGGGGTCTATTCATTCATTCATTCAACAGACATTCATTCATTCAACAATCATTCAATAGATATTCAGTCATTAAAGAAGAATTTAGAAGAAAAAATAAATAATCTTACAAATCAAGAGTTCTTAGTTTTCTTAACTATTTACCAACTAGAAGAAGATCTTAGAAGAAATGTAACTTATGGGGACTTATCGTCGAAATTAGGTCTCTCTCCGGGATGTATCCGTAGTTATATCAGTTCAATTATACAAAAAGGCCTACCTCTCTTAAAGAAAAAGATAAATAATCGTACAATCACTCTCACTATTCATCAAGATTTCAAAGAATTAAACCTAAAAGAAAATCTCACTAACCTATATTATCATAAAGATCAAAACCAAACACGATTATCTTAGAATTTACTCTCACTTTTAGCCTAAAATATGACTAAAATGGACAAAAATATTACTTTTTTGTTCTCACTTTCTTATTTTTGACCTTATATTTTCTCATTATTTTGTTTTTTACTTCCTCATCAATATAAAATCTCTTTTGACCATTGTTCTCACTTTTCTCTAAAACAAGGCTATCTGTTTTTCTTTTTATGTTACTTACCTGTCCCCTCACTGTAGATTCATCTTTACCTAAAATTCTTGCCAAATCACTATAATTTAGTTTCAAATCGGTGTTTAACAATGCCCAAACTAATGATCTTTCCATAGGCGTAAGTCTCTTCAAACTCTCTAAAACCTCTGTTTGGACAGGAACGGACGTCTGTTTTGGACGGACATTTGTTGGTGTTTGTTTGGACAAACTCTCTGTTTGGACAAGGGCTTGATTAGTTAGTATATCTTCGATAAAACTTTCAAGGGTTTTAAGCCTAGAATCTAGAGCTTCTATTAACTCACTATGGTTTTGTTTATGATTATGCAGGGTTTCAACATGAGAACCAAGAGAAAACATATCTTCTTTTATTTTAGAAAAAGAATTTTTCAAACTGTCATTAAGATCAGATAATTTTTTGTCTACTTTTGACCCCTTTTTTTTAAAAAACCTAAAAACCATAACATATTGTTAAAATAACTACTTATTAAATCTTTTGCTAGATGAAAGGTCTCCAAGAGATATGAATTAAGAAAAATCAAACAAAAACTTTAAATAGGCGATAATTAAAAATAAAGACATAAGAGGTGTTTAATATAGCTAAAAGGAAAAGATATAATGAAGGATTCTTTGGTTGGTTTTTTAAGAGACACGATCCTTTGCAATATGTTCTTAATGTTATAGCACTAATTATAATAATTTATGGGGCATGGTTTAACGAATTATCGTGGATATGTCTAGGTTTTGTACCAATTTTAATTGGATATTGGTGGGAGTATGTTAATAAAAAATGAAAAAGAAAGGGAAAGCATTTGATTGGTCTTGGATCAAGAAGAATTTCTGGAATGTAGTCGCTATTTTGATATTTTGGCAACTTATAGTATATGTTCTTTTGAGCATAGTTATAGCTGTTTTTGGTATTGAATTTCCAACGGCTTAAGGATAAAATATATTTTTTATTTTATTATTAGTTATTTCTTCTTGTAAAAACCTTAGATGAAGTTACAGCAAAGTGGGCAGTAAATATATTTCCTCATCGATAATAATTCTTTCCAAGGGCATCCTGGGTTTAGAGGATAGTTCAAAAACAAAAAGAGAGCGATTTGGACAAGGCGAATACCCTATTACCAAAATTAAAAATTTTAAGCTATGATTAAAACTAATCTTCTAGTTCATCAAGTACATTTTTTACTTTTTTCAATTGTTCCTTAGATACGTGAGTATATATCTGAGTAGTGGATAAATCCGAGTGTCCCAATAGTTCTTGGATTATCCTTACATCTACGCCTTTATCTAGATTATGTGTAGCAAAACTATGTCTTAATTTATGTGCGGTCACTTTCTTAGGAATTCCTGCTTTTTTTGCAGCCAAGTTTATTATTTTTTGAATATTCCTAGTAGACAAATGTCCATTTTGTCCCCCTGGAAATAAGTATTGTTCAGTTTCAGATAGAGCTAAGATATAATTCTTTAATTCGTTACTCAGAGAAAGGGGGAAGAATATGGCCCTATCTTTGTCTCCTTTTCCACTTCTGACCCATCCAACGCCTTCTTCAAGTTCTAAATCAGATATTTTTAAGTTTACACATTCACTTACACGTAATCCTGTAGAATAAAGTAATTTCATTATCAAAAGAGATTTTTTAGAAGAAGAGGAATCAAATAATCTTTTAATTTCTTCTTTTGTTAAGAAAACGGGAATAGATTTAGGTATTTTTGGCGTTTTTAGGTTAATTATCTTTTTATTCAAAACTTCCTCATAAAAGAATTTCAAAGAAGCTTTCTTTACTGCAATAGATCTAGGACTTAATTGTTTGTTTGCAATAAGTTCTGCAAAGTACAATTTTATATCATCTTCCGAAGTTTCTTTAGCATCTTTGT
Source organism: Candidatus Woesearchaeota archaeon (assembly GCA_964344555.1). Taxonomy (GTDB): domain Archaea; phylum Nanobdellota; class Nanobdellia; order SCGC-AAA011-G17; family PNOQ01; genus CAYFNK01. Next base: position 82,577 of record CAYFNK010000001.1, read on the forward strand.
TTAACTGATTAAGAAATAATCTGACATTAGTAAAATAAGTATCAAGAGTTCTTTTTGAGAAACCCCTCAATTTTAACTCAATTTCAAGCTTATCTAAGTATTTTTTCACCAAATACACCTCTTTTAGTCAAGTTTTGGCAAAAATACTATATAAAAGTTCCCCTAATATATGTTAGGCGAACTTTATGATAGAATGGGCAATTTATGAAGAATTATCCTTATTTCTAAAAACAAATTCAACAATTAAACCAATCAAAAAGCCTAGTGTGCTCCCTATTAAAAAAGCCCAACTCATTTGAGGTATGTGAAAAATAGTTAAGGAAGTAACTACTCCTGGATCTGAAGAGATTGATTGAAGTACGTTCACAATGAAAAAGAACGCTCCAGTTCCAACTGCGCCAATTACTCCAAAATTAATTCCATTTAATACGGGTAGTTTATACTTCATTTTAATAAATAAAAATTAAGAAGAGATCATCTCTTCTTTTTCTTAGCAGGTTTCTTTTTCGCAGCAGGTTTTTTCTTAGCCGACTTCTTCTTGGTAGTAGCTTTCTTCTTTTTCTTACCACCTCTGGCCATTTTAGCTTCACAAACGTTTCCTTTTCCATCCACATAGTAAAGATAACCTGTTTTTCTTTCAACGACTTTTTTAGCAATAATCTTTCCCAATTAGTTCACCTCCCTATTCATAAAAATAATATTCTATTTCTAGATTAACAAGTATATAAACTTTATTAATTTCTCGACGACAAAAATATTTGGAAGACCAATTTTAGTTTTTGATTAAAACTTTTAAGTAATTAAAGCAATAAAAGATTTAAGTTATGCTAGAAAAATTTAAGTATAGTATAATTTAAGTATTGATTAAACCTTTTACAAATAATTTTTAATAAATTTTGGTTTTCTTCCTTTTTTTGAATCTTGAATTACATGAAAATCAATCCTTCTATTATCAAAGGGACCGGATTTACCTTCGACAATATCCCTATAGGCCTTATTAAGTTGATATGCTAGGCTATCTGCGGAATTCACAACCCGATAATATTTATCTGCTTCATCTATAAATTGAATTTGAGACTTTGATAATTTTTTACCATAATTTTTAGACAAAATTTGATGAATATCTTCTTGTACGGAAGGCAAAGGACAACCATCTATGATAACTGTGGTTTTTCGGATATCTATTTTTTCTTTATAGGAGTTAATTAACTTAGTAATTACAGGTGCTTTTACGCTGTTTACTCCAAAGGTATCTATATGTTGTTGATATAGCACTATAAATCTAAGATTATCCAAATCAGAGAGTATGTTGTCTAAATTTATTTTTCTTTTTCTTCTTTTAATCAAAGGATTAGAAACACGCACAATATCATTTAAATCAGTAGAAAGAGCAGAACATAAATTTCAGGAACTCTTCCATGGTTGGATTCATCAATACCTATACAATATGTCTCTTTATTAGATATAGTATCACCTATTAAAAAAGTATAGAGATATTATTTAAACATTTATATTAGAGATTACCCCATATAGCTTAATTCTTGTTTCTCTTTTGTTTTTTTAAATTTTTGAGAACTCTTTAAGATATTTTTTATTTTTCCTTCAAAAAGTTCTGCTTTTTTGATTAAAGGACTATAATCCACATCTAATCCAAGATATTTATCTAGAACTTCTATGATTTTGGCTGCAGCCCTACTATCTGGTAATCCAGTAGAAGCCTCAACAAAAACACAAGATACTGGAGCAGATTTCATTTTTAATAGAAGACTAGCAGTAACTCCAATAACTATTCCTTCGTTTAAAGATTCCACTCCAGTATTTTCCCACTTTTTTTTATTTTTGGAAGAATAAAAATATGCACCAGCAGACTTTCCAGCCTTTCCAAGTGCACCAACTCCTTCAAGACTTATCACCTCTTTTGCCCTAAGTTTTTTAGCCAAACCGTCGATAACTTCTGCAAGCTTCCATTCTAAACCATTGACATTAGTTAATGCATGAAGAATTACCAAGTTATTTTTTTTGTTATAAAAAATTCCCAAAGGATCAATAACTTTCTTATCATGAACAGCTACCATTGGATTCATTTCACTAAACCAGATATAGCCAATTTTCTTAACCTCTAAATGATCTAATAGAAATTCCGTAGATATTGTACCGACTAGACCAAATCCAGGAAAACCCTCGATAATGGTAACTCCTTGGGGTTTTTCAGTCAACTCTATTTTCATAAATCAAAACTTTTTTTTCCATTTAAATAAATTTCTATTCAGTAAACTATTTAAACTAAAAATTGAAAAAGTAAGAGTATGGTTGATCTCAAGTTAGTAAGTTACATAAAAGAGAATAAAAAAAGAGGATATTCTAGAGAAGAATTAATAAACATCTTGAGAGACAACGGATGGACAAAAGAAGAAATTAACTCCGCATGGAGATTCATAGAAAAGAATAAAGATTCTCCAAAAAAAGAAATTAAAAAAAATGAAAAAACAAAAAACCCACTTTCTGATTTTATAAATCAATCCTTAGAAAAAGGAATAAGCGAGGGAGAGATAAGGTTAGCATTATCTTCAAAAGGCTGGAGTCCAGAATTAATTGACAAATCTTTTAGAAAAGCAAAATTCCCAATAATAAAACAAATAAGAGAAGAAAAACCACAACAACCACCAAAACAAAAAGGTGATATAAAAAAAATATTCAAGTATATTTTAGCACTTGTATTTATGTCCTCTCTTTTAGTTGGCACTTCAGGAGTGTATCTCTATATACAAGGAATGAGCTCATATGTTATAGTTACAACTACAGGGGAAGAATTGAGTGGAACATGTTTGGAAAAATCTTGTTCGGATCTAAAGGAGTACGCGTTCACCCATGTTTTCGATAATATTTTAGAATACATAATAGCAAGTTTGATCATAGCCCTAGTCTTGTTATTATTGTATGGATTTTTACCTTACAAACACGAGGTTATATGGACATATAACATAATATACTTCTTGATATTAGTATTCATTGTCTTCAAATGGATTATGTTTCAGAGAACCTAATCAAAACATTTTTATAAGCAATATTTCTGCAACAAATTAACGGGTCCGTAGCTCAGTTTGGTCAGAGCACTTGGCTCTTAACCAAGGGGTCGTGGGTTCAAATCCCATCGGGCCCACTCAAGAATTCTTAAATTTCTCATCAAATTTTTCTTTGCACTTAGCTTCTTTCCAATAGACTGAATGAGAGGCATTTTTTCTAAATAAAGCCACTGCAACTTTAACAATATCACTTTGATAATCTTTTAACTCTTTTTCAGAAATAATCTTTTTAGCATCATCAAAACACTGTTTCATTAATTTAATATTTTCTTTATGTGACAGCCTATCGATCTCTTTTTCTTCTTCATCACTTAATAAAATTTCTTCCCAAATTGGATAAGAACTCTTCTCGGTTGTTCTGGGAAAACTTTTACTAAAGGACATAACTATAAAATATCTCTAATTCTTTCAATATGGTCCGCAACAGATTCTCCGCTTTCAGTCAGACTTATGGTTTTAATTCTTCCCATTTTCTCGAAGGTAACTAATTTATTTTTTTCCATTTCTTGAAGAATTTTCACAGCATGAGAATAAGTACAATCTACTTCTTTAGCAAGTAATGAACCATATCTTGCCTTAGGATTATTTCTCAACGCAACCAAAATCATAGCAGGTTTACGTCTAAAAAACACCTCAAAAATGTCAGCTTCTTTCCCCATATTTCTCATTCATGATAACTCCTATCTATATTTAAAGGTTTATATTTTGCAAACCACCTATTAGCGTATGCTCTTTTTTTGAATAGAAAAAAGGATATAACAAAAAGTTTATATAACTAATTCTTTTAGAGATTTTCTATGTTAAGCATAAAGGTGATAAGAGAAAAAACTTCTATAGTTAAAAAATCTTTAGAGAAAAGAGGGATTTCTGATAAGACAGATACCGTCGACAATGTGCTTTCTTTGGACAAAAGATGGAGAACTCTTAAACAAAGATCAGATAAATTAAGGAATAAAAGAAACGAACTAACTGAACAAATAAGAAAGTTCAAAAAGGAAGGAAAAAAAACTGACCTAATAATAAAACAAGCAAAAGAAGTTCCCAAAAAATTAGAAATTATAGAAAAAGAGATGGTTACATTAAAAGATGAAATGAATTCTAATATTTCTCAAATTCCCAATGTCTTACATAGTTCAGTACCAAAAGGAAAAGATGAAACTGACAATATTCCTTTCAAATTTTTTGGTAAAAAACCAAAATATGATTTTGAATTAATGACCCATGGAGAATTTCTTGAAGAAATAAATTTAGCAGATTTTGAAAAAGGTAGAATGAATTCTGGACAAGGATTTAATTACTTATTGGGAGAGATGGCGCAGTTAGATCTTGCAATACAAAGATATGGGGTAGACTTTTTGACAAAAAAAGGATTCAAATTAGTTTTACCGCCCCTAATGTTAAATCAAAACACTCTTACTAGAACTCTAAATATGGGAGAATTTGAAGATGTAATATATAAATTAGAAAATGAAGATCTTTACCTTATAGGCACAGGAGAACACCCGCTTGTATCTTTATATAAAAATAAATTATTTCAAAAAGAAGAATTACCAATAAAATTGTGCACAATAACTCCATGTTTTAGAAAGGAGATCGGTTCGCACGGAGTAGATACAAAAGGTTTATTTAGGATGCACCAATTTTACAAAGTAGAACAAGTTATTTTATCCACTCAAGAAGATTCGTACAATTATTTGGAAAAAATGCAAAAAATTAGTGAAGATTTTTATAAAAAGTTAAAGATACCTTTTAGAGTTGTTGAGATATGTTCTGGGGACTTAGGATATAAACAGGCCAAACAATACGACATAGAAGCGTGGTTTCCAAGACAAGAAGCATACAAAGAAATAACTTCTGCAAGCAATACTACTTCCTACCAGTCCGTCCCATTAAACATAAAATATATAGATGGAGAAACTAAAAAATCAGTACATATGCTAAATAATACAATGGTTGCAACATCAAGAACATTAGTGGCAATTACGGAAAATTTTCAGAAAAAAAATGGAACAATACTTATACCAAGGCCACTAAGAAAATACATGAGATACAAAAGAAAAATAGGAGGATATGCCAAATGAGTAGAGATAATGAAGATTTTGATGTTTACGATAAAACTGATGAACTTGAAGAAGCAGACGAGATAGATGAGGTTGAAGCAGGATTTATGAAAGGCTATGAAGATAATATAGATGAGAATTCATGTTCAAGTTGCAAGAAAATTCTTGAAGGAACAGATTTCATAGAAGAAGAAATTGATGGAAAAACTTACAGATTTTGCTCTAGGTCTTGTGCAGATAAGTTTGAATTAAGCAAAGAACATCTTTAATTTTTTCTTTCAAAACATTTATTAACGTGATTTCTGACCTACCTTTCCAATGGCAGAATTAATTGTAACAGAAAAACCAGCTCAAGCAGAAAAAATAGCAATAGCTCTATCAGACAAAAAACCAATAAAGAAAACAAAGAATTCTGTAACTCACTACGAAATTAAGCATAAAGGAAACAGAATTTTAGTTGGTTGTGCAGTAGGTCACTTATTTGGATTAGCCAAATCTAATGGAAAAAAAGGATATCCTGTTTTTGACATCGAATGGAAACCAAAATATGAAATAGATAAAAATTCTGCGTACACCCAAAAATATGTTAAGAGGTTGAAGGAATTATCGGAAAAAGCAAATAAATTTACAGTAGCTACCGACTATGATGTAGAAGGATCAGTAATAGGATATAATGTAATAAAACAAATTTGTAATAAAAAGGATGCCAGGAGAATGAAGTTCTCTACACTAACAAAAGATGAACTTGTAGAATCTTATGATAAAGCAACAAAACATTTAGATTTTCCACAGATTTATGCGGGAGAAACAAGGCATCATTTAGATTGGTTTTATGGAATAAATCTTAGTAACGCACTTATGACTTCTATAAAAAATGCAACGAACAGATTTAGGATTATGTCTACGGGAAGAGTACAAGGCCCTACCTTAAAACTCATTGTAAAAAAAGAGGAATCTATTAAGAGATTTAAACCAGTTAAATATTGGGAAGTATTCCTAGATGGAATTCTAAACAAAATAAAAATAGTTGCAAAACACAAAAAAGGAAAGTTTTCTAAGAAAAAAGATGTAGTAAAAATTCTGAAAAAAACAAAAGGAAAAAAAGCAATAGTTGATAAGTTAACAAAGAGAAACATCACAGTTCAACCGCCTGTTCCGTTTGATTTAACAACACTACAAACCGAAGCATACAAAATATTCAAAATATCTCCAAAAGAAACATCGCAAATTGCACAATCTCTCTATACTACAGGACTCATATCTTATCCAAGAACAAGTTCACAAAAACTACCAGAATCAATAGGGTATAAGAAAATACTAAATAAGTTATCAAAACAAAAAGAAATTTCCTCAATTTGTAAGGAATTATTAGGCAAAAAAAAATTAGAGCCTACTGAAGGAAAAAAGAAAGATCCAGCACATCCTGCAATATATCCTACCGGAGAGCTTGCAAAAATGGCTGGGAAAAATTTGAAAGTGTATTCATTAGTTGTAAGAAGATTTTTAGCTGTTTTTGGAAATTCTGCAAAAAAAGAAAGCACTATTGTAACTATAGATGTGAACAAAGAAAAATTTGTTTTTTCTGGATCAAGGATCACAGAAGAAGGATGGTACAAGTATTACAAATATGTTTCAAAAAAGGAAATTATTTTACCAGAAATAAATAAAGGAGATGAAGTCAAAAAACCAGAATTAAGTAGTGAGGAAAAAGAAACTCAGCCTCCAAAGAGATATACTCAGGCGTCAATAATCAAAGAAATGGAAAACCTTAGTCTTGGAACAAAGGCAACAAGAGCACTAATCTTAGATGCAATATATCAAAGGAAATACATAGATGGCATTCAAGTAAAAGCAACACCCTTAGGAATTAAATTAATACAAACTCTAGAAAAATATTCTCCAGAGATAATAGATGAAAAACTAACAAAATCTTTTGAAGAAGATATGCAAAAAATAAGGGAAGGAAAAAAGAAAGAAAGTACAGTGATAAACAATGCAAAGAAAGTTTTGACAAAAATATTAAAAAAATTCAAAGAAAATGAAAATAAAATTGGAAGGGCATTATTAAAATCTACAGAGGGAGAGGATATTTTTGGAAGTTGTCCAAAATGCAAAGAGGGCACTCTCAGAATAAGAAGGGGAAGATTTGGATTATTCATCGCATGTGACAAATATGAAAAAGGATGTAAGACTACTGCCAGTTTACCAAAAATGGCATTGACAAAATCTACTGAAAAAAAATGTGAGAAATGCAAGTTTCCAATAATTCAAATAATAAGAAAAGGAAGAAGGCCTCAGGAAACATGCCTAAATAAAGATTGTCAGACTAAAAAACCAAAAGTAAAACCAAAGTTGAAAAAATGTCCTAACTGTGACGAGGGGAAATTAATACTTAGAAAAAGTGTGTACGGGTCATTTTATGCCTGTGAAAATTACCCAAAATGTAAGTATATCTTTAACCCAAAGAAAAAGTAACTAAACCTTCGTCAATAATCTTAAAATCTGATTTTTTTCTCTCCGGCTTCTTTAAAATAATTTCACAGGGGTCGTTTTGCAATTCAAGAATATAATCTGAAAAGTTTTGTATCATTTTTCCACCAAGAGATTTTTTTCCAGTTTCATCCTCATATACTTGATTTGTTATTATAACTGGAATTCTTTTTGAAATATGTTTAAGTTTTCTTAATATACTTACAGCGACATTATTTGCTTCAATATACCCTCTTTTTTGTAAATCAAATCGGTAATATATTCCAAAACTATCCAAGATTAAAAGACTAAAATTATCAGATATTTTTTCAAAGATTTTAACTCTTTTTTCAAGTTCATCAAAACTTTTAGGTTTCACTACTAAAATTTTATCAAGTTGTTTTTTGTAATCTTCATTCATTTGACTAAGTCTTTCCAAAGAAAAGGTATTTTCGGTATCTAAAAATAAAACTTTTCCCGTTTCTGATTTTTTCAAAGAATGTTGTAAGCAAAGAGTAGTCTTACCAGTGGCTGCACCTCCATATATTAATACAATCCCTTCGTCCAAATTTTTGAGAAAATTGACTAAATTAAACATATTTTTGTAATCCAAACTTATCTTAAAAAGTTTACTAGCCTCTAATTAAGATAAATGAAATATAGGCAATATATAATAATACAAAAATTACTCCTTCTACTCTTGATACTTTGTGTTCTTTAGTTGTGAACATGAATGCAAATAACAAAGTCGTAGAAAAGATAAGGAAAAGAATATCAAAATTTGCAAAAGATGGAAGAACTACGGGCTCAATAAGTGCAGTGATTCCCAAAACATAAAGGATATTAAATATGTTCGATCCAACAATATTTCCGACTGCAAGATCCACATTTCTTTTGAAGATGGCAACTAGGGAAACAACTAACTCGGGAAGAGAGCTGCCTAGTGCGACAAGAGTAGCAGATATCAAGAAATTACTAACTCCTAAGGACAAAGCAAGGATCATTGCATTTTCAACAATAAGGTTTCCACCAAAAAATATCCCAATAAGGCCCCCCAGAATCATTGCAACAATAACAAAATCTTCGTGTTTCTGAATTTCTATTTTGAACTTGTTGTTATTTTTGGTAGAGGTATAAATATAATACAGAAAGTAGGAGAACAAAGATAACATAATCAGTCCATCAAACAGGCCTAGTTTAGAAGCGTAACCGAATAAAGAGTCATTTATTAAAATAAAGAGTAATACTACGGTAAATAAACTCAAAGGAATTTCGTTTCTAACCGTAGATTTATGAACCAATAAGGGCATAAATGTAGCAGAAATTCCCAGAATGAGTAATGTATTTGATATGTTGCTCCCGATAATATTTCCAAGAGCAAATTCAGTGGAACCATTTATTGCAGAAAAGATATTTATTATAAACTCTGGCATTGAAGTTCCAAAAGCAACCACAGTAAGTCCAATTATTAGTGGAGACACTCCCACCCTCTTTGCCAAATATGAAGAACCCTCAATAAGGTATTGTGCCCCCTTTATTAAAAAAATAAATCCTAAAACTAATAAGAGATATTCTATCATGGGATTATCTTTGTATCAATTATTTATTAATTTAACTTATGGAAAGATTTATATAGAAAGTGTATACACCAAGTATACACAAAATGAAAGATATATTTGATGCAGAAATAAGATGTAATCAATGTTCTCTTAAAACTAATAAAAATTCCATACTTAAGGAAGGATTTAGCCTGAGATATTCTGAATGTCCAAAATGTAAAGAAAAATGGTACCATCCTTCAGATATAAAAGATTACGAAGAATTTAGAAAACTTAAAGAAAGAGAGTTTCATGTTAAATTGAGGATGGTTGGAAATAGTTTTTCAGTAACAATTCCAAAAGAAATAATTGAATTTGAAGAACAGTTTAATAGAATGGAAAAAGAGATGGATAAAATAATGAAACTTTGTCTAGACAAGCCAGGAAGACTAAGCTTACAGTTTTCTGAAGAGGAGGAAGAATAAAATGGCAAAAAAAGAAGAAGTTAAGCTAAGAGTTACGGAAGCTATGCAGGAAGAAGCATACAAAGGAATAGTTAGAATTGATTCTCAAGATATGAGAGATATAAAAGTTAGACCCGGAGACATAGTAGAAATAGAAGGGGAAAGAAAAACAGTAGGGATAGTAGACAGGGCCTATCCTACAGATATTGGAGAGTCAGTAATAAGGATGGATGGAATTCTAAGAAGAAATGCTAAAACCGGAATTGGAGAATCTGTTAAGATTAGAAAAGTAGAAGTTAAAGAAGCAAAAAAAGTTACAATTGCCCCTTCTCAAAAAGGGGTTGTAATTAGGGCTGATCCAAGAATGCTTACAAAAAGTTTGCTTGGGAGAGTCGTAGTTAAGGGAGATATAATTTCACTTGGCGGATCAAATAGAAGAAAGTCTACTCTTTCAGGAAGTCCTTTTGAAGAAGTTTTTGGAGATTTTTTCCAAGAAGTATTTAATTCAGGATTTATGGGATCAATGGGAAGTTTGAAGTTTGTTGTCGCCGATGTAACCCCAAATGCCCCAGTAATAATTACAGAAAATACAAAAATAAACTTAAGCTCTAAGGCCCTAGAAATAAAAGATGATATTCCTGTTCCGGACGTAACTTATGAAGATATTGGTGGTTTAGCTGAAGAGATAAAGAAAGTAAGAGAAATGGTGGAATTACCAATGAAACATCCAGAGCTATTCGAAAAGCTAGGAGTAGAACCACCAAAAGGAATTTTACTTTATGGTTCTCCAGGAACTGGTAAAACCTTATTAGCAAAAGCGGTAGCTAATGAGTCAGAGTCTAATTTTATTTTAATTAATGGTCCTGAAATTATGAATAAATTTTATGGAGAATCAGAAAAAAGAATAAGAAAAATATTTGAAGAAGCTTCAGAAAAAGCACCATCCATAATATTCATAGATGAATTAGATGCTATAGCTCCAAAAAGAGAAGAAACACACGGAGAAGTAGAAAGAAGAGTTGTTGCACAATTACTCACTTTAATGGACGGGCTAAATAAACGTGGAAATGTAGTGGTTATGGGTGCAACAAACAGACCGAACTCTCTTGATCCTGCACTTAGAAGGCCCGGAAGATTTGATAGAGAAATTTCTTTTGGTGTTCCAGATGAAGAAGGAAGATTAATTATTCTAAAAATTCACACCAGAAACATGCCCTTAGGGAAGGAGATAAATCTAAAAGAGGTAGCAAAATTAACTCATGGGTTTGTAGGTGCAGACTTAGAAGCACTTACAAAAGAAGCAGCAATGCATTCATTAAGGAGAATTCTTCCTGAATTAAACCTAAAAGAAAAAGAAAGATTGCCTCAAGAACATCTAGACAAGATAAGAATTTCTATGAAAGACTTTAAAGAAGCTCTAAAATTAGTAAGACCTTCTACGTTAAGGGAAGTCTTAGTTGAAAAGCCAAGCCTACGTTGGGATGACGTTGGAGGATTAAATCTTACAAAAGAAGAACTTAAGGAAACAATTGAGTGGCCGATAGAACATCCAGATTCATTTAAGAGAATAGGAATTAAACCACCAAAAGGAGTATTGTTATACGGGCCTCCCGGAACTGGTAAAACTTTATTGGCAAAAGCTGTAGCTGGAGAGTCAGAGTCTAATTTTATTTTAGTAAAAGGTCCTGAATTAATGTCTAAATGGGTAGGAGAATCTGAAAAAGGAGTAAGAAAAATATTTTCAAAAGCAAGAGAAACATCTCCAACAATTATTTTATTTGATGAAATAGACTCTTTAGTCTCAACAGTAGATGCCAACACTCACGAATCTGTATCCAGAGTTGTAAGTCAATTCTTGGCAGAAATGGATGGACTTGAAGACTTAAATGAAGTAGTAGTTATAGGGACAACAAATAGGCCAGATAAAATAGATCCAGCATTATTAAGACCAGGAAGATTTGATAGAGTATTACATGTACCGCTTCCAGATAAGAAAGGTAGAGAAGAGATATTTAAGGTACACACAAGTGGTATGAAATTAGCCAACGATGTTAAACTAAAGAGAATATCTGAATCTACTGAAAACTATTCTGGTGCAGATATAGAAGCAGTATGCAGAGAGGCAGGAATGGTTGCGCTTAGAAAGAATATAAAAGCAAAAGAAGTCACAATGGGTGATTTCAAAAAAGCATTTGAAAAAATAAAACCTTCTATCACAGAAAATGATATCAAAAAATACAAAGAAATAGAAGAACAATATTTAAGAGTTGCAAGAGGTGCAGCAATAAGAGAAGCCCAAAATTATATGGGCTAATTACTCTGTAGTTACTTTTTCTCCAACCATAATAGTATGTTCTGTTTGAGCTACGAAAGAATTAGGGTCTTTTTCAGGCAAAACACCATATTCCATTAATATGTCTTCTCTTAATAAATTAGAGACACCAACTGCAATCTGAAATTTATTAAATTTAGTAAGTAAGTTTCGTTTTGCAAAAGGCAGAGTTCTGTATTCTTTTTTTACAAAGGCTAGTATGTCTCTTGCCTGTTTATTTCTAGTTGGTTTAGCCCCTACCAATGAATATATTTGGGATCCTCCTCCTTCAACAACCAATCCAGCCCCTGTACTTGCAAAAGGTTCTATGGCAATTAATTGTCCCTTTTTTAATTTGACTCTTTCTCCACTATCATAATTGACCATGCTTGGAGGAGTATGTACAACATATTCACTTAGTCCATGACCAGATAAATTTTTAATCGGCTTAAATCCTTCCTGGGTGATAGCTTCATTTATCACCTTTCCAACTTCCCCATTTGTTATTCCAGGTTTAACAACATCTATAGCCGCCTTTAATGCATTTTCAGATGCTTTAATTAATTTAGAATTGTTTCCTAAATCTACAGATACTGCGGTATCTGCAATGGCCCCATTGATATGTACTCCGTGATCAAATTTTACCAAGTCTCCTTCTTTAAATTTAGAAGTATCATCAATTAAAGGAGTATAGTGTGCGGCAATATTATTAATAGAAAATTGAACAGGGAATGCAGGTTTACCTCCTAACTCTAAAATCTTTTTTTCTACTTTATTGCCAACATCTAAGAGTGAGCTTCCGGGTTTGATAAGTTTTTTACCATATTTTCTAACCTCAGAAGCAATTTCTCCAGCCTTAATCCAATCATCCATGTAAATACATAAAAAATAAAACTTTAAAAATCTACTTACTATTTAATTTAAAATGAAAGGATTCATTATTTATCCCTCTTATAAAAATATCAAAGGGAAGACACATGTTGTATTGTATGGTCGATTAGAGAATGGAGAGTCATTTGTTGCAATTAAAAGATATTCTCCTTATTTCTTCATAAAGAAAAAAGATTCTAAAAAATTAAAAAATAAAGAATATGAATCAACAAATCTAACAAATTTTAAAGGAGAAAAGGTTATCAAATTAAAATTTTCGACTCTTTCAGAGTTGAAGGAAGTTAGGGGTTCAATAGTTGATGAAATTGATACTTATGAAGCAAATATAAGATACCCTTACAGGTATTTAATGGATAAAAATATTCATATGGGGATAAACATAGAAGGAGACTATGAAGTTTCTCATGAAAATGTAGACAGAATATATATTGAGCCAGAAATTGAGGCATCAGATTATGCTCCTAAAAATCTTAAGGTATTGTCAATAGATATAGAAACCAGCTCGGATGGAAAAGATTTATACTGCATAGGGATGTATTCCAAAAATTACAAAAAAGTTTTCTTGAAAGCTCATAAAAAAGTAAGAGGCGCAATATCTCTAAAAACTGAAGAAGAGTTATTGGATTCATTTAGAGAGGAACTTTTAGACTTTGACCCAGACATAATCACTGGATGGAATCTAATTGATTTTGATTTCAAATATCTCAAGGACAAATTCAAAAAATATGAGATACCTTTCAACCTAAATAGAGATAATTCTATTTCTAAATTAAGAATAGAAAAAGACTTCTTTAGAGCAAGTAAGGCAGACTTTGAAGGAAGAGTGGTTCTTGATGGAATAGAACTGATGAAGACTTCATTTATTAAAGTAGATGATTATAAATTAAATACTGCAGCGAAAAAAGTCTTGGGAAAGGGCAAGCTAATTGAAACAATTGGTGTAGAGAAATATGATGAGATTGATAGTCTTTACAAATGGGATCTTAAAAAGCTTGTAGACTACAATTTAATGGATTGTAAATTGGTCTATGATATATTATACAACGGAACACTTCTGGATTTAACAGTTCAAAGGAGCTTAATAACAGGTATGCCTTTAGACAGAGTGAGTGCATCTATTGCTTCACTAGACTCCCTGTATCTTCCAGAAGCAAGAAAAAAAGGACTAGTTTGTGCAACTTCTAAATTTAGAATCAAAGATAAACCAATAAAAGGAGGGTATGTTATGGAGTCTAAACCTGGGATTTATGATAATACAATTATTTTAGATTTTAAGTCTCTTTACTCTTCAATTATAAGAACTTTCAATATTGATCCTGCATCCTATTCCTCAAGAATAAAAATAAACTCAATAAAAACTCCTGCAAAGGTCTATTTTAAGAAAGAGATTGGAATTTTACCAAACATAATACAAAATCTCTGGGAACACAGGGAGAAAGCAAGAAAAGATAAAAATGAGTTAGCCAGATGGGCAATAAAAATACTAATGAATTCTTTTTTTGGAGTTCTAGCAAATCCAAATTGTAGGTTTTTTAACCAGAAGATAGCAAATTCTATAACTCTGTTTGGGCAAGAAATACTGAAAAGAACAAAAGAAATCTTAGAAAAAGAAGGATATGAAGTAATATACCAAGATACAGATTCAAATTTTGTTAATTCAAAGTTAGAGAATTATGAAGATGCAGTAGAATTAGGTAAAAAATTAGAAGAAAAAATCAATTTGGATTTTGACAAATTTGTTAGTAAAAAATATGGTGTAAAAAGTTTTCTAGAAATGGAGTTTGAAAAATGTTATTCAAGATTCTTAATGCCCAAAGTAAGATCTGGAACTGCAGGAGCAAAAAAGAGATATGCGGGATTGTTAAGAAAAGAGAGTAAAGAAGAGATACAATTTGTAGGTTTAGAGGTTATGAGATCAGATTGGACACAGGCAGCAAAGGAATTTCAACAAGAACTATTCAACAAGATTTTTCACAAAGAAGATCCAACCAAGTTTATTAACAAATATGTTAAAGACCTTCAAGGTGGAAAATTAGACAGTAAACTAATGTATATTAAATCTTTAAGAAAAAATCCAGAAGAATATGTAAAAACAACACCCCCTCATGTTAAAGCGGCAAGAAAACTAAAAGAGATAAAAACATCAAAAATAGAATATTTCATAACTACCGAAGGTCCAGAACCCAAGGAAAATTTAAAACACAGGATAGACTACAAACATTACATAGACAAACAGATAAAACCAATTGCAAATGCAGTTCTGGAGTTTTATGGAATAACTTTCAAGGAAGTTGTGGAAGGCAAAAGGCAGAAAAGTCTGTTTGATTTTTAGAATGAAAATTTATTTAGTTAGACATGGACAAAAAGCAAGATGGGATAGATCTTCCCCCTTAGCAAAAAAAGGAATAGAACAAGCAAAAAGACTAGGTATGGCTCTGGAAAATAAAAAAATAGACAAAATCTATTGCAGCACGTGGCTAAGAGCAAAGCAAACATTAGATTATTTGAAGCCCTATCTCAAGGGAATAAAAATAGAGTATACGGAGAATATAAGAGAACATGATCATGGAGAGCTTAAAACAAGGGAAGAGTTTGATGAAAAATTAAAAGAATCCGGGCTGAAAGAACACGAATATACTCCTAAAAATGGCGAAAATTTTTTTGATTTAGAAAAAAGAGCACAAGATTTTTTAGAATATTTAAAGAAAGATCACAAGAAAGAAAATGTGCTCTTGGTTTCCCATGGACGTTTTTTAAGATTTCTTATCTTGAGAGCACTTAACCTACCTATGAAAGAAATACAATTTTTCAATTTACATGAAGCATCACTAACTACTCTAGAATTTGACAAGAATTTTGATGTAAAAAACTACAAAATAGATGAAAATAGACATTTGGTAAGATATTCTTCATATGATCGAGAGGAAATAGAAAAAGTTTAAGATGGGTGTTGCAATATCTCAATTAATTCCAAAAAAAGAAATAGATTTTTCTGATCTCGCAGGTAAAAAAGTAGCAGTAGATACAAGTAATATCCTTTATCAATTTCTAAGTTCAATAAGGCAAATGGACGGTACACTCTTAATGGATAGAAAAAAAAGAGTAACTTCTCATTTAATGGGGCTTTCTACAAGAATACCTAAATTAATGGAACAAGATATTAAACTATGTTTTGTATTTGACGGAAAACCCCCTGCAATGAAATTTCAAGAAAGCCAAATGAGGGAAGAAAGAAAATCAATTGCAGAATCAAAATTTAAAGAAGCTATGTCTAAAAGAGATATCAAAAAAATGTTGAAATATAGTAAGAGATTTACAAGACTAGATAAAACTATAACTGAAGAATCAAAAAAATTTATTGAGGCTCTAGGACTGCCGGTAATACAAGCGCCATCTGAAGCAGAAGCACAAGCAGCCTTTATGGCAGAACAAAAAGATGTGTATGGGGTAGTTTCTCAAGATACTGATTCATTACTTTATTCTGCTCCAAGAGTAATTAGAAATCTTACTGCATCAGCAAAAAGAAAAGTTAAGGGAATTTATATAACAAACAATCCGGAACTAATAGAATTAAAACAGGTTTTAAAAAGTTTGAAAGTAAATGAAGACCAGTTATTGGCATTATCAATTTTAGTAGGAACGGACTACAATCCCAAGGGAGTAAAGGGAATAGGCCCTAAAACTGCATTAAAACTTGTTAAAGAGCACAAAAGCTTTGATAAGATTTTTTCTAATGTTGAAGCAGACTTCAACTGGAAACAAGTTTATGCAACTTTCAAGAACATGCCAGTAATAAGAAAATATAAATTAAAATGGAAAAATCCTAATCAAGCAAAAATATCAAGAATATTATCTTCTCATGATTTTTCTGAAACTAGAATTAATAAATTACTAGAAAGATTAAATAGTAAAAAAGAAAAAAGTTTAGATAGATGGTTTAAATAATTATTGTTCTTCAGCTGTACGGCTTTCCCACTCTTTTAATTCTAAATTTCTTTCTTTTGCTCTTTTTTCAATATCCATCTCTGCCGTTTCTTCTTTGCTCTCTAAACCAGACTTAAATAACCACTTTCTAATAGGTTTATTAGCAATTACCATTATTACTGCCAACAGAGTTAAGCCCATATGAACTGCCATTAGGCTATTTGGAACGTTCCATTCCTCTGGTCCACCTGCAACCCAAAACATAATTGCTTTGTATATCATCCAAACTGCATAGGCTATCCATGTAAAATATTGATAGAATACTGCAGAACCACCCTTACTTACAGAGCTGTACATAAATGCAAACAATATAACAAAAGGTACTATTGTACCAAGAGTCAATCCCAATGCACTATAGGAAGCTAAAAGAACATATAATTCATCTGGTGCAAGATATGCTACTGAAAGGAAAGCAACTAAAATTGAAAAAACAGTTCTTATTCCTTTCGTTCTTAAAAATGGAATAAAAACTGAAACAGAAAAGATAATTACAAAAATAAGTAGTGTAAACAAGTATTTAGCAACGTTTTTACTTAAGTCCCCCGTAGTCCAGCCAGTAAACATATCGTTTAGGGGATCCCAGGCATTTCCATATTGAGCTACTGGAGAACTCCATCCTTCTTCTCTAGAATTTAAAGGAGAATAGGACCTGTATTCCTGTGCACTAACAAATCCCGGAACCAAAAATAAACTAATCAAAAACAAAGATAAAATCAAACTTTCCTTATTTTTCATATCAAAAACCTCTTTCATATTTAATAAACAGAAATTGACTATGTTATATATAAATATTTTGTTTCTTAAGATATAGTAGATAAAATCAAAGAATTTAAAATATTATAATAAAAATTACATGACATGAGATTAACAAAAGAAGAAAGAGAATTGATTCCAAGATCTTATGAACAAGTAGGAGATATGATAATTTTTTCAGATTTCCCAAAAAAACTAAAGAAAAAAGAAAAACAAATAGGGCAAAAATTCCTTAAAAAGAATAAACAAGCAAAAATTATAGCTAAAAAAACTGAAAATTTTTCTGGAAGACATAGGTTGCCAAAATTAAAGATATTGGCAGGAGAAAATAGAAAAGAAACAATACACAAAGAAAACGGAATAAAAATAAAAATAAATCCAGAAAAAGCATATTTTTCATCAAAAACAAGTTCGGAAAGATTAAGGATAGCTAAATTAGTAAAAAAAGGAGAAAGTGTTTTAGTTATGTTTTCTGGAGTTGCACCTTTTAATTTAACAATAGCGAAACACTCTATGGCAAAAGAAATTTACGGAATTGAAGTAAATCTAGAAGCACATAAATACGCTAAAGAAAATGTAATTCTTAACAAATTCAAGAATATATTTCTCTACAAAGGAAATATAAAAATAGTTTTACCAAAATTAAATAAAAAATTTGATAGAATTATGATGCCTGCTCCAAAAAATGCAAAAAATTATCTAGACTTAGCAAAACAACATCTCAAAAAAAATGGAACAATCCATTTCTATACTTTTGAAAAAGAGAAAAATTTCCAAAAACTAAAAGAAAAATTCAAAAGTTTCAAGAAAGTAAGACTAATCAAGACAGGCCAAACTTCTCCAAGAGTTTATCGAGTCTGCCTAGATTTAAAGTCCTAAATCCAATAGCCCCCTTCTTTTAGGTTTGTATGCAGTGGGTGCTTCCCCTCCGTGCCAAGTGAACCTGGGCCTTACCTTCATCGGATAAATTCTTTCGGAATTATCATCCAAAATAATAGCAGAACCTTTCGCTCTAGGTAAATTATTTAGATATTTGTGGATATCTGCAAGAAGATAGGTTTGCATAATGTCATTCAGGGCAGTTATATCTTTTCTGGCAGTAACTCTATGGCTAATTACTATATCTGATTGAGTCATAACATCTCTATGGATCTCACCAGGTTGCTGAGTAGCCAAGATCATTGAAATTCCCGGCTGTCTTCCTTCCCTAAGTAACTGGATTAAAGAATCACTAGCAGCAGTTTTTCCTTCCCTAGGTAAGAATTCATGAGCCTCATCTATCATTAACCAAACTAACGGCATTTCTTCCTTTGTCCTTTTTTCTGTATTCAATCCTAAAAAACTAGTTCCAGTTTCAATATTTTTCAATTCTTCAATCTTTCTAGCAGTCATCCTTTCTAACAATAATTTTTTACTAATTAATCCTGTAACCAGAGACTTTATACTCCAAGATCCGGCAACATGAGTATAACAACTTGTATCAATAATACTAACTCTCCCTCTTTTTACAATATCTTTAATTTCAGTTCCACTTTTTCTAAATAATCCCCATCCTTCTGCAGCAGAAAATAAATTAATTACTGCATTCTTAATCTCTTTTTCAGTAGTTTTATCCCTCTCAATCTCTTTAATTATATCTTTTATATCATAACTTAACTTTCTTTCTTTCAAATTAGAAACAATCTTTTCGATTAAAATTCCCAAAGGATTCATCAAATCTAGATTGAAAACATTTGCCCAATCTCCAGAATCTAATTCAGAAGTTTTAATAGAAAAAGGATAGTCTGCCAAAATTCCTTTTGATTTATACTCTTCAAAGAAACCTTGAGGAATATAGACATCAATAGTCTTTAACCTCTTAGAAGACATATCCCATTCCTCCAACAAATTTTCTTCTTTTTCATTAGGGTATTTCATTGTCCAAAAAACGCCCATAGTATCAAACATAATAATACTCAGATTCTGAGAAACTTCCTTGGGCAAATTAGACATTTCTTCCGCCACAACACCTAAGGTGTAAGATTTACCAGATCCTCTCTTGCCAGAAACTAGCACAACGTGAGCCCTAGCAACATCTAATAAGACATTACTACTAAGGGAAGTAACCTGTCCCATCTTCACGTAATGCCTACCTAAAAAGACGGCAGCCTTATTACCCATCAATTCCCTATCTTTTTCAGTTCTACCAAGAATAATCTTATGTTGCACTTTAGAATAAATTTGGTTTATTTGTTTATATAAGTATTGTATGACAAAGTTTAAATAATAAATTAAAAAACATATCTTAAATGAAATCTCTAAAAAAGTACTGGTGGGTAGCATTAATAATTATTCTTGCGTTTATAGGACTAAGAAATACAAATGATTCTTCAGGAGATTATGCTTCTTTTGCAACATGTTTAACAGAGAGTGGGGCTAAAATGTACGGGGCATTTTGGTGCGGACATTGCGAAGATCAAAAGAAGGATTTTGGAGATAGCTGGCAATATATAAATTATATCGAATGCTCTTTACCAAATGGCCAAGAACAAACTGAAATTTGTAGTAACGAAGGAATAACTGGATACCCTACTTGGGAATTTGGAGAAGGAACAAGGCTTTCTGGAAGACTTTCTGTTGAGCAATTAAGCCAAAATAGCGGATGCGAATTATAATTAAATTAAGGGGAGAAAATGGAGAACGAAAATAAAATAACTATTGGAGAAAAAGCACCAAACTTTGAAGGAGATGCATTCCAAAATAATGATACTAAAAATATCAAATTAGAAGATTATAATGGAAAATGGGTAATATTAGTATTTTACCCTGCAGATTTTACATTTATTTGCCCTACTGAACTAGGAGATCTTGCAGATAAATATGAAGAGTTTCAAAAGATTGATACGGAGATTATAAGTGTAAGCACAGACACTACTTTTGTACACAAAGCATGGCACGACAACTCTAAAACCATATCGAAGATCAAATTTCCAATGTTAGCAGATCCAACAGGGAAAATTTGCAGAGATTATGGCACATATATTCAAGACGAAGGGTTGTCTTTAAGAGGCACATTCATAATTGATCCAGAGGGAAAACTTAAGGCATATGAATTACACGATAACAGCATAGGGAGAAGTAGCGAAGAACTACTTAGAAAACTACAAGCAGCACAATATATACGGGAAAATGTGGATCAAGTATGTCCGGCTAATTGGTCGCCAGGAAAAGATACATTAAAGCCAGGATTAGATTTAGTAGGAAAAATATAAGGAGAATAAGATGGTGAAAGTAAAAATTTATACAACGAGTACATGTCCTTATTGCGATTTAGCAAAAAATTATTTTAAAGAAAATAAAATAGAGTATACTGAGATAAATGTTGAATCAGACGAAAAAGCCGCTAAAGAGATGGTAGAAAAATCTGAACAAATGGGAGTTCCAGTAATAGATATAAATGGAAAAATAATTGTTGGATTTAATAAAGAAGCCATAGAAGAATTAATAAAAAAAGAATAAGATGCATGATGTTATAATTATTGGAGGAGGTATAGCTGCGCATACAGCGGCGATATATAACTCCAGGGCCAATTTAGACGTTTTGGTTATTTCTGCGGACACACCTTTAGATCAATTGACTATGACAAATTTGGTAGAAAATTATCCTGGATTTTCTAAAGGCATAATGGGCCCTGGGCTAATTGTAGAATGTAAAAAACAAGCTCAAAGATTCGGAGCAAAATATAAATCTGGTTTTGTAAAATCAATTAAAAAAGTTAATAAAAACTTTCAAGTTTCGACAGGAGAAAAAGAATATTCTTCTAGAGCCGTAATAATATCTACAGGAGCATCTCCAAGAAAATTGAAAATTCCCGGAGAAGATAAATATTTTGGTAAAGGAGTATCAACTTGCGCAACTTGTGATGCAGCACTATTCAAAGATAAGTCGGCAGTAGTAATAGGGGGAGGAGATAGTGCGATGGAATATGCGTTAATATTGACTAAATTTACAGATAAAGTAACAATAGTTCATAGAAGAAAAGAGCTTAGGGCAAGTAAGATTATGCAAGATAGAGTTGTAAAATTAAAGAATAAAATAAATATAGTGTGGGATAGCGTAGCAACTGAAATTCTAGGAGACGGGAATTTTGTAAAAGGAATCAAGGTAAAAAATGTGAAAACAAACAAAGAAACAAAAATAAATTGCGAGGGTATGTTTTTAGCAATAGGACACACACCAAATACAGAGCCCTTTAAGAGTATAGTAAAACTAGACAAGTTAGGATATATTAAGGCAGATCCCTCAATGAACACTAATGTAAAGGGAATATTTGTTGCTGGAGATTGTCAAGATACAAAATATTGGCAGGCTGTTACTGCAGCTGGAACAGGATGCATAGCGGCCCTTGAAGCAGAAAGATATATATCAAATTTTTAATATAAACATAAAGTTTTATATATAACTTGATATTAATTCTCAAAATTATGTTATTAAATCAAATAAAAACATTTTCTGTACTAGCAATTCTCACTATGCTTGTTTTAATGGCGGGTTTTGCGCTAGGGGGAGAAATAGGATTGACGATTGCACTATTACTTACAATTTTGGTTAACGTTATATCTTATTGGTATTCTGACACCATTGTTCTAAAAATGTACAAAGCTAAACCAGCAAGTTATTCTGAGTATGAAAATCTAAATAATATGGTTAAAGAGATCTCAGAAAGAGCAAAAATAAAGAAACCAAAAGCATACATAGTCACATCACAAGTTCCAAATGCATTTGCTACTGGAAGATCACAAGAAAAGGCAGTAGTTGCTGTAACAACTGGCTTACTAGAAAATTTAGATGAGAGAGAATTAAAAGGAGTTATAGCTCATGAAATTTCTCACATTAAAAATAAAGATACACTAATATCCACAATAGCAGTGGTTCTTGCAGGAGCAATAACCTATGTGGCGATGATGGCAAGATGGGCAATGATTTTTGGAAGAAGCGAAGACAACTCTGGAAGCATGTACGAGGTTCTTGCACTTTCAATAGTTGCACCAATAGTTGCAACAATCTTAAGATTATCAATCTCAAGGTCTAGAGAATTTTTAGCAGATGAATCTGGTGCAAGAATAGTAAAAGATCCAATGGCCCTCGCATCTGCACTTCAAAAGATAGAAGAATATCCCCATAAATTTAAAGAAGGAAATCAAGCTGCGGCAAGCTTGTTTATAATTAATCCTTTTTCTTCAAAATACTTTTTCAAATTATTTAGTACACATCCTCCAACGCATGAAAGAGTAAAAAAATTAAGAAAAATTAGTATGTCAGGACAATAAGATCTTGTTCATCAATCTCTAGCATTTTAATATACTCTTCATTTTTTGAAATATTTTTCAAGAAAGGAATAATATGTTTTTTTGCTTTCCTAGAAGACAAATGACAATACTCAGATAATCTCTCAGAGATATTAGCTTTTTTTGAATATTTCATTTTATTTTTCCACATTTTCAAAATTCTTTGAGGATTAGAATATTTTGTGAATCCTTTTTTTCCGGAACGTTTAGATAGTGCTACGCCGGCCCCCATGAGAATTTTTCGATAAATAAGAAATCTCCAGTGTTGTCTTTTTCTTATTCTTCCATTGAACACATCGGACCTAGATAATTTTTCAAAAGAAACGTTTAATTCGGAAGGATTATAGTCTTTTGGTAAATTTTCTTCGATCCACAAAAGAATTTCATCTAGATTTAGATCAACATTATCAATATATGTGTTTATTGAATTAACATCTTTTGATCTAAAAATTAGTTGTAAAAGATTAAAAATAGATTCTTCTTTTTCTCTATAGCCTATAGATTCTAAAGTATTTTCATCTATATCATCGAAAGAGACAGATTGTAAGTCATTTATCGCAGATCTTAAATCTCCTTCATTTTTTACAGCAATTTTTTTTAGAAATTTATTGTTTATTTCTATCATTTCATGTTTACAAATTCTTTCAAGAAAACCAAATATTTCGATATAACTAAGAGGTTTAAACTCCACTAACAGGGACTTTATTCTTAATTTTGAGAATTTACTTTCCCAGGGGTTGTTAGATGTCAAGATTATTGGAAAAGAGGATTTCTCCAATAAAGAAATAATGGCCTGTGTAGCCCCCCTATCTTTCCTACCACTAATACCATCCATCTCATCAATAAGAACTATTCTCCCCTTGCTAACGAGGCTATGTTGACCTATAGAATCTCCAAGTACTTTTTCTATCTCTTTCTTATTTCTAAAATCAGAAGAATTCAACTCTAGAATATCTAAATTATTTTCTTTGGCAATTGCATAAACTGAAGAAGTTTTACCAGTTCCAGGAGGGCCATAAATAATCATAGATTTCTTTCTATGTTTTGAATAATTTAGAACAAAATCTTGTAATTTTAACAAAGGAGGTCTATCTCCCACAACTTCCCTTAAATTTTTAGGGGAATATTTTTCTGTCCAAAGCTTCATTTTGAAAAACTAGCCAACAAACTTTCTAATTGAATAAATTCATCAGAACCTTCCACCATTCTAAACTCTATCTCTCCACATTTCTCGATCATATCTAATTTTTTTATATCTTCTACTTCAAGATTCAGAATCTCTTTTTGAATTTGTTTTATTATATCTATTCCAGAAAGACCATGTTTTGCCATAGTATCTAATAAAAGATCTCTAGCTTCAACAAAATTTCCAGAATTGCCCATTTCTAATATTTTTTTTACTTCCTTTGGCTCTGCAGAAGAAACAATGTCATAAATCAAAGAGCTGTTTATATCCTTACTTATAGCTGCACAACTTTGCAAAATATTTTCTGCCTTTCTAGCATCTCCCCCACACAAATCATAAATTGCAGAGATTGAATCTGTGTCTAAGTTTACTCTTTCTTTTTCAGAAATATTTCTAATTATTTCCTCTATATTCTCTTTTTTCAAGGGTTTAAATCTAAAGACCGTACACCTAGATTGAATAGGGTCAAGAATTTTACTAGAATAATTACAACTAAGGATAAATCTACAAGTACTAGAATAAGTCTCCATGGTTCTTCTTAAGGCCTGTTGTGCTTCTTTAGTTAAAGAATCACATTCATCTAAATAAATAACTTTGAAAGGGACATCTTTTATAGATTTAGTTCTTGCAAACTCTTTCACTTTATTCCTTATAACATCTATTCCCCTTTCATCACTTGCATTAAGTTCTAAGAAATTATTTTGCCAATTTTCTCCAAATAATCTTCTAGCAATAACCAAAGATAAAGTAGTTTTTCCAACGCCTGCAGGTCCAGCAAACATGAGGTGGGGCAGGTTCATATTTTCAACAAATGCCCTAATCCTAGGAATTATAGTTTCTTGCCCTTTTATTTCTGAAAATTCCTTTGGCCTATATTTTTCTGTCCAGATTATAATCACCAGAAATCAAGAATCACTAAATATTTATAAAAATTTGGTAGCTATTTGACAACAATAATCCAAAACCTATATAAATCGTATTCTAGTCAAGATAGTTATGAAAAAGTCTAAAATAGGCATTAATTCTATTATTATTTAGACTTGTCTCTGATGAAATGAGGCTATTGGCAATGAAAATTTATTTAAACAAAAAACTTCAACCAGAAAGAATGTATGATGCAAATAAAATAGAAAAAGAAGTACTTGAATTTTGGAAAACCAATAATATTTACAAAAAAACTAGAGACAAAAATAAAGACAACAAACCATTTTATTTTCTACAAGGTCCGCCATATACGTCAGGCAAGTTACATATGGGTCACGCATGGAATAATTCTATGAAGGACATGGTTCTTAGATATAAAAATATGAAAGGATTTCACGTATGGGATAGAGCAGGATATGACATGCATGGAATTCCAACAGCTTCCAAAGTACAAGAAAAATTGGGACTCAAAACAAAAGAAGATATTCTTAATTATGGCTTAGATAAATTTTCTAAAGAATGCATTGATTTTTCAGTAAAATATGCAAAACTAATGAATAAAGATTTATTCAGAATGGGAGTATGGATGGATTATGAAAATGCCTATTTCCCAATAGATGAAGAGTGGATAGAAAGTGTATGGTGGCTAGTTAAAAGAGCAGAAGAAGAAGGGAGATTATACGAAGGAAAAAGGACAATGGCTTGGTGCGCTTACCATGGGACTGCTCTTGCAAAACACGAATGCGAGTATAAAGAAATAGAAGATCAATCCATATTTGTCAAATTCAAAATCAAAGGAAAAGAAAATGAGCACATTGTTATCTGGACTACTACTCCATGGACTATAGCGTTTAATCTTGCAGTGATGGTAAGCCCTGAACTAGACTATATCAAGGCAAAAGTAGACGATGAAGTTTTAATTGTTGCAAAAGATTTGGCAGACAAGGTTATCAAAGAAGGACTTGGAAAAGATTATTCAATATTAAAAGAGATGAAAGGAGAGGAATTAAGCGGACTAGAATATACTCACCCTTGGGAAAAAGAAATAAAAGATTTCGAAAAACTAAAGAAGATACATCCAAAAACACATACTGTTGTTCTCTCAAATGAATATGTTACATTAGAAGCAGGAACGGGACTAGTTCATTGTGCTCCTGGATGTGGTCCTGAAGATTATGAAGTAGGTAGAGAAAATAATATTCCTCCATATAACAAGACAGATCATGCAGGAATATTTTCAAAAGATTTGGGAGAACTATCTGGATGGATTGCAAAAAAAGATGATCAAAAATTTATAAAAAAATTAGCAGAATCTAACGCATTATTAAAAACAAAAAAAGTTTCTCATGACTATGCACATTGTGAAAGGTGCCATAATCCAATAATTTTCAGAACAACAAAACAATGGTTTTTCAAGGTAGAAGACATAAAAGATAAGTTACTATCATATAACAATAAAATAAATTGGGTCCCAGATACGGTAAAGAACGCATTTGTTTCATGGTTAGAAAATTTAAGAGATAATTCGATAACTAAACAAAGATTTTGGGGAACCCCTGTTCCAATTTGGAGATGTAAAACTTGTGAAGACTACACAGTAATTGCCTCAAAAGAAGAGTTAAGCCAGTGCTCTGGAAAGATTCCAGAAAATTTACATAAACCTTGGATAGACGAAATAAATATTGATTGTAAGTGTGGGGGCACAAAAGAGAGAATTCCTGACGTTTTGGATGTATGGATAGATGCAGGGGTTGCTTCCTGGGCATGTCTTTATTATCCAAAAAGAGAGGATTTATTCAAAAAATTATTTCCTGCAGATTTTATATTGGAAGCACGAGAACAAGTAAGGGGATGGTATAATTTATTGATGATTTCATCTATAATTGCATTTGATAAGATACCCTTCAAGGCAGCATATTCTCATGGGATGTTAACAGATGTGAAAGGAGTAAAAATGTCAAAATCTCTTGGAAATGTTATTTCCCCATATGAAGTAGTAGACAAATATGGTGCGGATACAATGAGGATATATTTATCTCAAACTAACGCAGGAGAAGATATAAATTTTAGTTGGGACGAGATAAAAATAAAAAATAGAAATCTCAACGTTCTATTAAATACTGTTAATTATTTTTTAGAGTACTACTCTGCATCACGAAGTAAAGTAAGTATAAATTTAGAAAGTTTAGAGGAATTAAATTTAAGAATTGAAGAGAGATATATCCTTTCGAAGATTAATAAAACCATAAAACAAGTATCTGAAAATTATGAGTTTTATAATTTAGACAAAGTACCAGGACAATTAGAAAAATTATTTTTAGAATTAAGTAGAGAATATATTAAGGCCACAAGAGAAAAAATCAACCAAGAACCTGAAGTTGTTTTAAATGTAATTTTCAAAGTTTTATTTGAAACTTTAAAAATGTTATCTACTATAGCTCCATTTGTAACTGAACAAATATATCAAAACCTCAAAAAACATTTAGATTTGAATGAGGAAAGCATCCATCACTTCAAATGGCCCGAATCAAATGAAAAATTAATTGACGAAACTCTTGAAGAAAATTTCCTAATAGCTAGACAAATAATTCAGGCAGGATTAGCCGCAAGAGAAAAAGCAAAGATAGGAGTAAGATGGCCATTAAGAGAAATAAAAGTGATACCTTCTTCTGAAAAAGTAGAAGAAGCTGCAAAAGAGTTAGAAGAGTTAATATTATCGAAGTTAAATATCAAATCTATGAAATTTGAAAAAGAATCTGAAGTATTTGAATTAGAATTAAGTCCAAATAAAACAACAATAGGTAAGGATTTTAAACAAGATTCTCCATTTATAATTCAAAATCTAACCGAAGATTTAATGAAAGATATCATAAGAAATGGGGCTACGTTTTTAGAAAAGTTCAATATAAGGAAAGAACATATAATCCTCAAACAAAAAATCCCAGAACACCTACAGGTTTCAGAGTTTAGGCAAGGAACAGTAATATTAGAAACTGAAACCAACGAAAGTTTAGAAAAAGAAGGATTTGCAAGAGAAGTAATAAGAAGGCTACAAGATTTAAGAAAGGAAAAAGGATTGAAAAAACAAGACAAAATAAATCTTTCAATCAAGACGCCAATTGATCTCTCAGAATTTAGAGAAATGATTCAAACAAAAGTTGGAACAAATGAATTAACTTTTGAATTAAAGGATTACGAATACATTGAAAAGTTCAATATAAAAGATAAGGATTTCAAGGCCTCATTTAATATTTTAACAACTAAAGAATAGATGCAGTCTTACCTATCCATTTAAATATTTTTCCCTAACTTCTATAACTTATACTATTCTTAAATGGGGTTAAATAATGGCTGATAAAAAAGAAAAACAGAAAATTAAGATAAAAATAGTTAACATCGTTTGCTCTTCATCACTAGAGCACGACATACATCTAGTCAAACTTGCAGAAACATTAACTAACACAGAGTACAATCCAGAACAATTTCCAGGATTAGTTATGAGGATAAGGGAACCAAAAACTTCTGCATTAATATTCAGCTCCGGTAAAATTGTTTGTACGGGTGCAACATCTCTAAAAATGGTAAGAGAGTCCATTAATGAGATAATAAAATCTGTGGCCAAGATTGGGGTAAAAATAACAGTTACACCTAAAATTACGGTACAAAATATGGTTGCTTCTGGTTCAACCGGAATAGTTCTAAACCTAAATAGCTTAGCAATGAAACTTGAAAATTCAGAGTATGAACCAGAACAGTTCCCAGGACTGGTGTATAAACTACCTGGAACAAATGCAACTTTCCTTCTATTTAGTAATGGAAAAATAGTTTGCACAGGTACTAAGTCTGAAAAAGACCTTAGAGAAGCAGTTAAGAAATTAGTCCTCAATTTGAAAAAGTTAAAATAAAACCTATACATTCTCTTTTTTGGGGAGTAAAATAATGAAAGAAGATACATTTTCTCAGATTGACGAATTTAAAGAGTTTTTTGAGTCAGTCTATGGGAATGATTTAATGGAAATAAGCAAGAAAGGAAACAGATTTATTGTTATAGACTTTGCTGAGTTATCCAAATTTAATGTAGATTTGGCTGAACAAATTTTGAATGAACCAACAGAAACAATTCTCAATGCTGAGCTAGCACTAGATCAGTTAGGTTTGTCTTTCAAAAAAAGACTAAAAGTAAGATTTGCAAATTTACCATCTTCTCAAGAGATAATGGTAAGGGATATAAGAAGTATTCATCTTGGTAGAATGCTGTGTATTGAGGGAATAGTTAGACAATCTTCAGACGTAAGACCACAAGTTACTTCTGCTAAATTCGAATGCCCAACTTGTGGAAATGTTTTATCAATTTTACAATTGGAAGCTGCCTTCAAAGAACCAGCAAGGTGTAGTTGTGGAAGGCACGGAAAGTTTAGATTATTAGCAAAAGATTTAGTTGATGCCCAAAGATTAGTTGTAGAAGAAGCACCTGAAGATTTAGAAGGAGGAGAACAACCAAAAAGATTGTCCATATTTTTAAAAGAAGATTTGGTAGAACCAAAAATGGAAAAGAAAACCACTCCTGGAAGCAAGATAAGAGTCCTTGGAGTTGTTAAAGAAGTTCCTGTAATGTTGAAAACCGGGGCCCAATCGACTAGATTTGATTTAGTCATGGAAGCAAATTTTGTTGAACCGCTACAAGAAGCATTCGAGAGTCTTACATTTTCAGAAAAAGAAGAAAAAGAAATTAAGGAATTATCAAAAGATCCAAAATTATTTAATAAACTGGTAGGCACAATTGCTCCATCTATATATGGTCATAAAGAAATTAAGGCTTCAATCTTATTGCAACTTTTTGGAGGGAGTAGAAAAGTACTTCCAGACGGAGTGATTCAAAGGGGAGACGTACACGTTTTGCTAGTTGGAGACCCAGGGGCAGGTAAATCTCAATTATTACAATTTATTTCTAAGGCAGCTCCTAAAGCAAGATTTGTAAGTGGAAAGGGGGCCTCAGGGGCAGGGATTACTGCTTCAGTTGTAAGAGACGAATTCCTTAAAGGATGGAGCCTTGAAGCAGGAGCAATAGTTTTGGCAAATAATGGAATATGTGCGATTGATGAGCTAGATAAGATGTCTCCAGAAGATAGAAGCGCATTACATGAAGCATTAGAACAACAAACTGTTACGATTTCAAAGGCAAATATACAGGCAACGCTTAGAGCAGAAGCAACCGTTTTGGCTGCAGCAAATCCTAAGTTAGGAAGATTTGATCCATATACTCCAATTCCATCACAAATAGATTTACCTCCGACTCTAATAAATAGATTTGATTTAATTTTTCCAATAAGAGACCTCCCAGATAGAAAAATTGACGAAAATATCGCGATGCACGTTCTAACTGCAGAATCAAAAGATCCATTAGAAAAAGGCATTCCAATAGAATTATTCAGAAAGTATATTTCATATTCTAGAAAAAAAATAAAACCTAAATTAAGCGAAACTGCAAGAGAAGAAATTAAAAAGTTTTATGTAGATCTTAGAAATAATTCTTCTTCACCAATGGCGGCAGAACAAGAAGTCAAACCAATTCCAATAACTCCCAGACAACTTGGTGCAATAGTAAGACTTTCAGAAGCCTCTGCAAGATTAAGACTATCAAACCTTGTAACAAAGTCCGATGCAAAATTAGCTATAAATCTAATTAAATATTGTCTTACTCAAGTTGGATTCGATGAAGAAACCCAACAATTTGATATAGATAGGATGTCAACAGGAGTAACTGCATCAGAAAGAGGAAGACTTATAGCTATCAAAGAAATCGTGGTTGACCTGGAGAAAAAATCAAATTCCAAAAGCGTAGCAATAGGAGATATAAAACTTGAAGCTTCAGAAAAAGGAATATCAGAAGATAAAGTTGATGAAATATTGGAAAAACTGAAGAGAAGTGGAGATTTATTTGAACCAAAGGGGGGACATGTTCAAAAGATATGAAAATGGATAGTCAACCAATCAGACAAGTAGCATACAAAGTATGGGTATCAGATATAGTTAACAATGAATTTAAACAAGAAAAAGGAGAATGGGAACCAAATTATGTAATTGTACATGATAAGAAAGTATCAAGAATTAATATTATTGCAAATGTAATTACAAATTATAAAAATGAACAAGGAGATTATGTTTCAGTAACTATAGACGATGGATCTGCTAGTATTCAGGTTAAAGCATGGAAGGAAGACGTTAGCCTTATAGAAGGATTAGAAGTTGGAGCAACAATATTAATTATAGGGAGAGTAAGAGAATATAATAATGAAAAATACTTGACTCCTGAAATAATAAGAAAATTAGATAAACCAGAATGGTTGATTTACAGGAAAAAAGAATTAACAAAAGAGTATGGAGATTTAATTAAAAAAACTGAACAACCTAAAGAGGAATCTGGAATAAATATAGTAGCTGAAGAAGAAGTTATTGACAACTCCTCCAGAGAAGGTAACAGACAAAAAATTTTAAATATAATAGAAAATCTTTCAACAAAAGAAGGTGCAGATAAGTTAGATATAATAAAAGAAACAAAATTAGATGAGCAAACAGCAGAAGGAATAATTCAAAGCCTATTAATGGAAGGAGAAATTTTTGAAATAAAACCAGGGAAAATTAAAATTTTAGGATGAACTCATACGAAAAATTATTGGAAAGGGCACAAGAAAATTTACCGAAGAAAGTTAAATCTAAAGAGAGATTTGAGATACCAAAAGCAAGCGGGATGATAGAAGGAAATAAAACTATAGTAAAAAATTTTTTACAGATAGCAAACGTACTTCACAGAGATCCAAAACAAATCTTGAAATATTTACAAAGAGAACTAGCAACACCAGGAGCAGTAGATGGTCAAAGATTAATTCTAGGAAGAAAAATAAATTCTGCGCTAATAAATGATAAACTTAAAAGATATGTACATGACTTTGTATTATGTCAAGATTGTAAAAAACCAGACACCAAATTATTAAAAGAAGATAGAGTTTTAATGTTAAAATGTACTGCTTGTGGTGCAAAGCACCCAATAAAAGCAAAAATATGATGTATTTTAAAAAACATTTAACAAAAGATAGAATAGTTCTTGCAGTATGTGATGAAGACCTAGTAGGCAAAAAGTTCTCCGAAGGAGGGGTCACACTGAACATTTCAGAAAGATTCTATAAGGGAGAAAGAAAGTCAGAAAAAGATCTTGAAGAACTATTAAAAAATTCAGAAAATATTAATCTAGTAGGCAAAAAAATTATTAAATTTGCAATTAAATTAGGCCTACTTAACAAAGACAGTATAATCACTATAAAAGGGATTCCTCATGCCCAAATCCTAAAATTGTAAAATGCATTCAGCAAAAATCCAGATAAGACCAAATAATAAAAAACTAATAGGGTATGTTTTAACTAAAATAGAAAAAGAAAGAATAAATATTACAAAACAAAAAGAACTAAAAGAAGGAATTGATATCCATATTGATAATGCAACTTTTGCAGTATCTCTTTCTAAGAAATTTAAATCAGAGTTTAAGGGAGAAACAAAGATAACTAGATCTCTTATAGGAGAAAACAAAACAAAGGGAAAAAGAATTTATAGGTTAACAGTTCTTTTGAGAATCCCAAAAAGCTTATAAAACGTTCATAGAGTCTCTTTGATATGGTAGAGCAACAACAAGAGCCGATTAGAGTAAGGACGCCTAAAGGAAACGAAGTTATAGGTGCAGTTACTCAAAGACTAGGTGGATCCAGAATGAGGGTGGCCTGCATGGATGGTAAAACAAGAATTTGCAGAATTCCAGGGAGATTGAAAAAAGGGCTCTGGATAAGAGAAGGGAACATAGTTCTAATTCAGCCTTGGGAGTTTCAAGGAGACGAAAAGGGAGATGTGATTTGGAAGTACAACCCTACTCAAGTTAAGTGGCTGAAACAAAAAAAGTATTTGAAAGAAATTTCTGAATTTACAGAAGAATTCTAAAATGCAGGAAGAATTAAAAATTCCTAAGGAAAGAATAGCAATCCTTATTGGAGAAAAAGGAAAGGAAAAAAGAAAGTTACAAAAATTAACTGATACAAAAATAATTATTTCCTCAGAAGAGGGAGACGTAATTCTTAAGGGAGAAGATTCTCTAAAAGTAATCATAACGAGAGACATAATAAAAGCAATAGGAAGAGGATTCAACCCAAAAATAGCTGTCAACTTACTAAAAGAAGAAAATATGTTTGATATGCTCAATATTCATGATTATGCGGGAAGTTCTAAGAAACAAGAGGTGAGAGTAAAATCTAGAGTTATAGGAAGAGAGGGTAAAGCAAGAAAAACAATAGAGAAATTTACAAACACAGATATTTGCGTCTATGGAAAAACTATTGGAATAATTGGTAAAGTAGAAGATGTAAACTTAGCCAGAAGAGCATTGGATAAATTATTGAAAGGTTCTCCACATGGAAAGGTTTACGGATGGATAAAAAGACAACAGCATGAACTTGGAAATTTATGATTGTCTTCAACAAAACTTATAAAGCAGTTGTTAGATTTCTTCTTTTATGCAAACCAAATTAAGTAATGATTCAAAAGATATTGTTCACGCAGTTGAGCAAGCAAAAAAACAAAGAGAAATCTCTATATCAGAATTCTTTACAAAGAATAGACACTTGCTGGGATTTGATAATCCTCTGAAAGCACTATCTACAACAATAAAAGAGGCAGTAGATAATTCGTTAGATGCTTGTGAAGAATCTAACATCCTGCCAGAAGTTAAAGTTGAAATACAAAAATTATCCGAAGAAAGGTTTAAGATAATAATAGAAGATAATGGACCTGGAATAGTTAAGCAACAAATTCCAAAAATCTTTGGAAAATTATTATATGGTTCAAAATTTCATAAACTTTCTCAAACAAGAGGGCAACAAGGAATAGGAATTTCTGCTGCAGCACTATATGGTCAACTCACAACAGGAAAGCCAATTAAAATTATTTCAAAAATTGGCAAAAATAAACCAGCTCACAACTATGAGTTACATATAGACACTTCTAAAAACGAACCAGAAATAACAAAAGATATAGAAGTAAAATGGGAAAAAGACCAGGGTACAAAAATTGAAATTGATCTTGAAGGAAAATACCAAAGAGGTCAAAGATCTGTTTCAGAATATCTGAAACAGACAGCAATTTCCAATCCCCACATTAATATTTTATTTAAAGAACCTGACGGAACAAAAACAGAATATTTGAGAGCAACAAAAGAATTACCTCTCAGGGCAAAAGAGATAAAGCCACATCCAGACGGAATTGAGCTAGGTATTCTTATCGACATGCTCAAAAGAACAAATTCAAGAACGTTACAGAGTTTTTTAACAAACGATTTTTCAAGAATTAGTCCTAAGACTGCAAAAACTGTTTGTGAGAATGCAAATCTTTACCCTAATGCTAGGCCGAGTAGAATAGCTAAACAAGAAGCAGATAATCTATTAAAAGCAATAAGACACACAAAGTTTATGGCCCCCCCTACAGATTGTTTATCTCCAATAAGTGCAAAATTATTACAGGAAGGTTTAGAGAAAGAAATAGATGCAGAATTTTATACTTCCATTACTCGTCCGGCTGCAGTTTATAGAGGAAACCCTTTTGTTGTGGAGGCAGCACTGGCATATGGCGGAACACTAGAGAGAGATTCTCAAGTAGATATAATCAGGTTTGCAAATAGGGTGCCTTTACAATACCAAAAGTCTGCATGTTCTGTTACTAAAAGTATATCCAAAACTAAATGGAAACAATATGGAGTACAACAATCTGTATCAAATTTACCAAACGGCCCCTTAGTTATAGTAGTGCATATCGCTTCAGTGTGGGTTCCATTTACTTCAGAATCAAAAGAAGCAGTAGCCCATTATCCTGAAATAATTAAGGAAATAAAATTGGCAGTTCAAGAATGTGGAAGACAACTTGGAAAATATGTGAGAAAGCAAAGAAAAACAAAAGATGAAGCAAAAAAAAGATCATATTTAGAGAAGTATGTTCCAGTCATAGGAGAAGCATTGAGAGAGTTATTAGCTCTAAAAGAAACGGAAGAAAAAAAAGTGGTAGTTAGTCTTAAGGACTATTTAGAGAGATCTAGAAAATGAGTAAGATTTTGGAAAAAATAAAAGAAAATGCAGAATTAGTATATAATAAAATAAAAAAGAGAAGAAAACCAGAAATATCTATTCCAATTAGATCTTTATCCAATGTAAATTATGATCCAAAGAAAGGATTTTTTGAACTAAAAGGTGCAACAAAAACAAGGGCATTGACCGTAAACACAATAAAATCATTTGCTCAAACACTAAAGATGATGTCCTTATCAAAACAAGTAGTTGAAAATGAAGACATAGCTACAAAAAGAGAAGCATATTATGTTTCCAAAAACTGGGGAGATGCGGGCTTCAGAGAACAACCCGAATCAGATTCAGTAATGGATGACATAGAAGCAATGTTTATGGTAAATAGGGAACAGCTAGGATTTATTCCTGAAGAAAAAGGAGGAGATATTGCAGGAAAACTTAAAGTTATAGACAAAGATCCTACAACGGGTAAGGAAATAAAAATAGATTGTACTAAATTTGGATCTGGTGCATACTCAATACCAATATCTGTAGAACATTTGAAATTTGAAACTGATGCAAAATTTATTTTAGCAATAGAAACTGCAGGTATGTTCCAAAGGCTTGTAAAACACAACTATTGGAAAAAAACAAAATGTATTTTAATCTCTATGGGTGGAGTTCCAACAAGAGCTTGTAGAAGATTTATTAGGAGGTTGGCTGATGAAAAGAAACTTCCAGTTTATGTATTTACCGACGGAGACCCATATGGTTATACAAGCATATATAGGACACTTAAGGTAGGGTCTGGAAATGCTGCTCACATTAACAAATACTTTTGTGTTCCACAAGCAAAATTTTTAGGAGTTACCCCGAAAGATATAGATGACTATAAATTACCTACCCATCCCTTGAAAGATGTTGATAAAAAGAAAATAAAAGATGTAATCAAGAATGATCCTTTCGTAAAAGAGCATAAAGAGTGGAAAAAGGCACTAGAAATGCTTCAGAAAAAAGGACAAAGAGTAGAGCAACAAGCCCTCGCTGCACACGGTCTAAATTATGTTATGGAAAAATATCTTCCAAAAAAATTGAAATCACCAAAAGAATTCTTACCTTAACCAATAAGTTTTTAAACAAAATCATCACTCGTTTCAATATGCCTCGGTGGCTCAGTCTGGTTAGAGCATTCGGCTGTTAACCGAAAGGTCGTCGGTTCAAATCCGACCCGGGGCGTTGGCCCGGTAGCTTAGCCTGGTGGAGCACTCGACTGATAATCGAGAGGTCGTCGGTTCAAATCCGATCCGGGCCATTAGTTAATTTTATATTTTCAGACAATTTACAAAACCTATGAGATTTAGAGATTATCAAATTCTATCAAGAAAAACTGCAATATATCCAAAAAAAGGACGAAATCTTTCCTATCCTACTTTAGGATTATGTGGAGAATCTGGAGAAGTTGCAGAAAAAGTCAAGAAACTTCTAAGAGATAAAAAAGGAAAGCTAGACTCACAATCTAAACAAGAAATAATAAAAGAGATGGGAGATGTATTATGGTATCTAAGTGCAATTGCTTCAGAATTAAAAGTAAATTTGGAAGAAGTAGCAAAAATAAATATAAATAAACTATCAAATAGAAAAAAGAAAAATAAGATTCAAGGAAGTGGAGATAATAGATGATTAATATCCATTAAGTTTGGATAAAAATTTAGTATGTTTCTCTTTAATCCTTCTAAGATAACCCTTATCTCTCAAAGAGTGTCTCAAAATTAAGGAAACTTTTTCACCACTAAGGATATTAGGTAAAATTACATAATCTGCACCCAACTTATACAACTTGTCAGCCTCATATGCGTGCCCTGCAGTAACCAACAGTTTTATATTAGGGTTTCTTTTTTTAATATAAGATAACAAAAATAAGCTATCCTCTTCATTTGGAACAGTAGAGATTATAATCTTAACCTTATTTAAATTAGTTTTTTCAAGAACTTCAGGATTAGAAACGTCTCCATAAATACATGATTCCTCTTTATTAATCATCTTTCTAATTATATCCGGATTGTTATCTATAACAATAATACTTTTTTTCATTCTTTTCAAAGTGTCATAGAATATAGATCCCATACGATGTTTTCCAATCAAAACAATTTCCTTATGTTTGGATCTCTTGAAATATTCTAACTTTTTGGCCATAGGCATAGGGATTTTTTCAAATAAAGATAGTAATGGATAAAATACAAAATAAAATTTATTTTTGAATTCTAGTAAGTAGGAAGTTAAAACCATTGTAATTACAGTTAGGAATATTACTAATGAAAACAACTCCTTAGATATTGCTCCAAGTACAAATGGAAGAGATACAAGAATTAGTGAAAATTCACTATTTTGAGCTAAACTTAATCCAGTAAGGAAAGAGGTTCTTTTTTCATATCCAAACAATGAAGTTATCAAGAATAATATAAGTGGCTTAACGATTAGAATTATTCCAAGTAAAACTAGCAAGGTTTTCCACATTACACTAATAGAGAAGGGGGCTAGCTGCATACCAATCGCAACGAAAAAGATGGTTGCAAAGAAACTTTTTATTGGGTTAACTTTTCCAATTATATCTAAGTGATAAGGCAAGTGTGCTAAAGCCAAACCGCCCAAAAAAGCTCCAATCGCTATGGAAAAGTCTAAGACATAAGCCAAAATTGAAAATCCAAACATTACTGTAAGAGAGGATAAGAATAATAACTCATGAGATCTTGAAGCAAATTCAAAAACCTTAGGAAAAATAAATCTACCAAATACAAATGCAGTGGCAAATAACCCTAGTCCCTTAAGAAGTGCAGATATTGCAACCATAGGATCAAAATTTCCTATGGAGCTGATCATTGCCAATGCAAGAATAACAACAATATCTTGAATGATAAGTATACCTAAGATAATCTTACCATGTAATGTATCAATTTCACCCTTATCGGACAATAACTTAATTACAATCATTGTGCTACTAAATGTAACAACTAATCCAAGAACAATTGCTTCAAATTGTGCAAAACCTAAACTAAGTGCTGCAAAGTATCCTACAAAATAAACTGCGAGAACCTGTATTAGTCCACCAACTGTAGCAACTGCTCCAACATACTTTAATTTCTTAAGATTAATTTCTAAACCAACAACGAACAAAAGAAAAGCAATACCTAACTCGGCTATATGGCCTATGAGCAACTCATCTTTGATAACTCCTAAAACTAAAGGTCCTAGGATTATTCCAGTAAGAATGTATGCAGGAATTAGAGGTTGTCTGAGCAATCTCGCTGCAAAAGCCACAAGTGTTGCTAAAATAATTAAAAAACCTAGGTCTGTCAAAAGTCCTTGCTCTAATGAATGTATAAGTTCTAAAAAGCCCATTTCACCTCTATCTAGCAAACTGGATTGTACTCTATTTAAATTTTTCTAGAATCAAAAGAAGTTATTTTTTTGCCAAAGTTATCTCGATTGTTGAAACTCTAACTTGTTTTCCCTCTTTGTTTTGAAATTTTTCGCTTCCAATGGCTATGTCATTGACAATGCATGTATTTTCCAGAAATCTTTTGGTTGCCACTTCTGCAACATCAACTGCTCTAGAAATAAATTTTCCTCTAGCCTTAACAATAATTTTACTGGCATTTTGAGTTGTAAACTGCATAACAACACCAGTTACATAATTCATAAAAGGCTTGCCACCTATGAAAACAGTATTATCTTCTGACTTCTTTGCACTATATCTTTCTTTTTCTAAAGAAGGATTATCTTTAGGGGTAGAATTTTCTTCTGTCATTTTGATGTGTATTTTATTAAGCAACTTAAGGTACTTATTGTTGTTTTGCCAGTCTAGTCATGTATCCTGCAATAATATTTTCAAGTTTTTTAGATTTGACTTCTACCAAGTCTTTAACAATTTTTTTATTGTCTGAAAACTTCTTCTTAAAATTATCAGGATTTTCTCTAAAAAGTTTGAGAGTTATTCTTTTAATCATTGTTGTTTTTATTCTTCCCATGCTTCGTAGTTTTCTTATCTTGTTTATAAATCTTACTTTTCTTACTATTTTTCAAAATAAGGGCTTTTCTAATAGCATAGTTTGCAGGATTTTTGCCCTTGAGACACAAATTATCAGGATTACATAGTCCAAGATCTTTATAATAATTGATATCTGGATTTTGAGAAGAATGAGGGCAATTCGGAGGAAGAACTTTATCTTGTTGTCGTCTATGCCAACTGAGCTGAGATAGAACATATCCTTCTCTTAATGGCTCAGGATTTTTCTCATTCCACTCTCTAATTCTCTTTTCTAAGGCTTCAAAACCGTAGCCTGTATTTTTAAGAAAATTAATTAAGATAAACAGAAATCTTTTCTTTCCATCTTCCATGCCCTCTAACCCTTTTTTTATACATGGGGGAAATGAAGCTTCTGGAAGTTCTTCATTAAGTTCCAAATACTCTTTTTTAGGTAATTTTTCAATTTCTTCTTTTTTATTTTTAGAATTCCAATCAAATGCTTGTAATATTAAATTTTTTGCATCTCCTTCTACTAAATTTTCAGAATCCAAGAATTTTGAGGATAAAGAGACTCTGTCTGGTAATGCACTTGCCTTGTCAAATTTCAAAACCTCATCCTTATCTATAGGTATACTAACTAATCCTGTTTTTTCATGTAAGGAATAAGGTGCCCTATACATATGTCTACTCGATATGAGAATAGTGTCTACCTTGAATAAATTCTCCATCTTATCTCCAAATTTATTAGCAAGATGAGGTTTTATCATATTGATTAAGTAATCAGTAACAACTCTTGGACCTTCTGGAAAAAGATTTTTACTTGGTACCCCATTAACAGATTCTGGAAACGACTTAAAGGGAACAGCAATATGAAATCCTTTATTTCCCGAGTATTTAACTAAAATATTTTTAACATCGTTGAATTTCAGGGCCTCGATAAGATAGTGAGTAATTATTTTAGAATCCTCTAAATCTGGACTATCTATATCTAATACAAGGTCCCATCCTTTTCTTAGATCATCCAGCTTCTTTTTATTCATTCCTGGAGTCAAGATCAAAGGATCCTTCCAATGTTCTTCAGAAATATGGAAAGAAGTTGCTCCTTTTTTTACAAAGTCAAGAACTTCTTGACTATATTGTAAAATATTAGGTCTTTTTGCAAAACCCCTTTCTCCAAGTCTTGCTGCAAGCTCTCTATCTTCACAATTAGAAACTATTCTGTCCTGTACTTCTTTTTTAGAATAATAACTTAAAAAATCATTTATCATAAAAAAGGGAGAAAGTTTATTTTTAATAATTTATGGGTTATTTGGGACCAAGGGCACTAATCTCTATTTTATTAATTTCTTTTTCCAACTGTGCCTGTATATTAGTT
The DNA here is from genome assembly GCA_964344555.1 of Candidatus Woesearchaeota archaeon. Lineage (GTDB taxonomy): Archaea > Nanobdellota > Nanobdellia > SCGC-AAA011-G17 > PNOQ01 > CAYFNK01. The sequence continues at coordinate 123,055 of CAYFNK010000001.1, forward strand.
AGTTCTTCTATTTGTTTATCCAAAATTTTGGCAGAAGAATCAAAATCTTTTTTAACAAGTATATTTGAACCGACATTCATAACTACTTCTTTAGGTTGTTTGAGTTCAGATTCTAGAAAAATTCCAGCTCCCAGAGGAACCAACGTTTTCCTATCTTTAACCTCTTTAATACTTATCAAATCTTCCTTGAGTCTAATCAATTCTTCAGTTTGAGATTTAAGACTTAAAAGTTGATTTTTCAAATTCATAAGATTCTGCTGAATCATTTGTTGTTCTAGGGCAATTAGGTTTTCTTTTTCTTTCATTTTTTAGTAGTTTTTTTCTTAGAAACTGTTTCTTTTTTCTTAGTTGTTTTTTTAACTTTTTTCTTTTCTATGACTTTAATCTTAGCGCTACTCATAACCTTGTGAACATCTGAAGTAGAGGCTCCCTTTTTTACCTTAAGAACATTTTTAAGAGGCTCCAGGTGCTTGATATTGCACTTTTTCCTTCTCACATTCCCATCTATTAGAACAATATTGTCAGATATCTTATCAACTACTATTGCAGTTTTTCCAGAATCTCTTCCAGCAATTTTTACGCAAACCCTTCCAATATCAAACATTTTATTCTACCTGTGATCTTATTTTTTCCCTCATGCACGAAGAACAAAGAATTCCTCCGTATGGTCTTTCAGGCCTCTTCTTAGTTTTAGGTAAGTTTTTGAACTTTGATTGAATTTTATGAGGAACTCCGCTAAGAATCTTACCGCAGCCTGTGCAGGATTTTTTACTTGTCTTTCTTTTTCTGAAGTGTTTTGTAATGTTCCCACTAACTGTTTTTACAAAAATCCTTCTCAATGTCCTTGATTTATGTTTTCCTGCTGGCATTTTAATGAACTCTCAAAAATTTTCTTATTGAAGTACTAAAGATTATTGAAAATATAATATATATCAACAACCAACTAGACATGCCTAAAAAGCTCACTTCGGTAACTGCGTAAACTTCTCTAAGCCATCCAAACACTAAGATTAGTGGAATAAATGTAATTAGCATCGGTTTAAAAGTGTTTTTCATTTGAATCATGGACTTTTCCATAGATCTTTTTTGAAGTTCCATCATCTTTTGAGGGTCTTCTCTAAATTCCTTCATTTCTTTTCTTATTTCTTTCATCTCTTCTTTTATTGATTTTAATAATTCTTGATCTGTCATATATTTATAGACAAGGGTAACTAACAAAGTTAAAACAAAACTAATAAAGATAAGTCCCCCTAAGGGAGAGCTCTCAATTGCCCATCCAAACATGTTTTCAAAAAAACTATTTAATGCCATTGTATTTTTTTGGAATGTACTTCTTTTTAAAACTTATCCTCCCATCATTTTCCTTAATGCAGGATTCATATCCATCATGTGCTGTTGAGCTATTTCTTCGTATAATCTGTAAATAATCATTACCGCAAGTAAAATTCCAGTTCCTCTTGAAAGAGAACCAGTTAAATCTGCTAATGCAGCAAGCATTCCTACAGCAATTGCACCCATTATGGTTAAAGGACCAATATATCTCTTTAGTACACTTTCAAGTACTCTTGGATCTCTTCTAAATCCTGGCATCTGCAGTCCTGAAGACATAATTTGTTTAGCCTGAGATCTTGCATCCATTCCAGCAGTTTGTACCCAGAAAATAGAGAAAAGAACTGCTCCTACGATCATAAATAAAGCGTAAGTTATGGCCTGTAAGATTGGAGCAATAGTCCAAGAACCAGATGCAAATCCGCTCATAAAATATTCAACTAGATTTGGAGAATATGTCCAATAAACCAAACCTGAAACAGGTATCTGTCCAGAAAATTGTCCAAAGATATGTTGAGACACCCAAGCCATAATTCCAGTTTCTCCAACTCTATTTTGCAATAACCTTGCCCACAGTTGAACATTTGCCAAAAGGGCAGCAACCAAAATAACAGGTATATTTGAAGTATAGATGAACCTTAAAGGCCATCTTATCCCATGTCCTCTAACTCTCCCAAAAGATAAAGGAATTTCAACCTTCATAGCTTGTGCGTAAACAGCTATTGCAAATACTCCTACTGTAGAAAGAATAGCAAAAAAGGGCCTAGCAGCCCCAGCCAAATCTGCATTTAATAATGATTTGAATAAAACCCAAACTGCACCGATTGGGGCAAGATTAGAACCAAGAGCAAGAATTCCCGTAGTTGTTAAAGGAGACAATGCTCTAACAAAAATCTCTTGTGAAACTCCTGCTGCAATAAATAGGCTAACTCCTGAGCCAAATCCCCATTTGGAGATTACTTCATCCATGAGTAATACCAATAATCCCCCAAGACATAATTGGAAAATTAAAATAAACTGCATAGTTTTAAATAAAGAAGGGGCAAGTGCTGCAGACGGAGCCAGACCACCCATAAATACATAAATTGCTGCTTCAAAAAATATAAAGAATATTGCAAGTAATTTCTGAAGACCTTGAAAAAATTTCTTTCCTTCAGAAGTGTTAACATCTATGTTTAGTATTCCAGATCCTGTCAAAAGTTGCAAAACAATAGATGCAGTCACAATAGGTCCAATACCCAATGAGATTATTGAACCGAAGCTCGCACCAAGAATAATAGATAATTGTTCAAACTGGGCAAGAGAATTTTGACCAAGCCCAAATAAAGGAATCATAGATAACATAAAAAATGCAAATAGAATTGTTCCTGTCCACTTTAATTTTTCCTTGAAAGATAGTTTATGTACGGGAGGAATAATCTCTGGAAGACTACTCATCAACTTTTTTAAGAACATATTATAGCTTCTCCACCAGATTTTTCTATTTTTTCAAGTGCTAGTTTTGAAAATGATTTACAAGTAATTTTAACTTTTTCTTTTAATTCTCCCTTTCCAAGAACTTTATCATATTTTGAAGCATCTACTACATAAACCTCTCCATCTTTTTTATCAAGATTAATCTGGTTAAGATTTAATATTTTATTTTTCTTTCCAATTCTTCTTTGATTTTTGAAACCGCTTTTTCCAAAATAAGATAAACCGTATAATTTCAAGATAGTTGGCTTCTTCTGATCAGCCCTTTTACCAGTACCAGCTAGACCTCTTCCCCCTCTGTTTCCTGCTCCACGATTTTTCTTCATTGAACCATAGCCATGGGTGGTCTTTGCTCTCATCCTAGTATTTTTCTTTCTTTTATTTATAGGCATTTTACAACATATTATTTATCAGATTGTTTATTTTTTCTTTTCTATATCCAAGTGCTCCACCAAGAGAATACGGCCTCTTAGTACCTTTGACACCATATCCCTTTTTAGGTGGGTTTAATCTAAAAAAGGGTTTCAAACCTGGAATTTCTTTTATATTAAGTTTATTTTCATTCAACTTAATTGCAAAATCTTCAATTGCTTTTTCTTCATATTGTTCAGCTAATCTTTTTTTACCTGGTAATTTTCCACGTTTTTCTAATATTTCCTTGATGGTTTCTTTATTTAATTCTCCCCAAGTTGAATAATCTTTTATTATCTTAATCATACCTTTGACAGAATCTGAAGGTTCTATAATAACGCAAGAATTCTTTTTATGCAAATTCAACAACTTAAAGGTATTTTTTACCTTACCATTTAATCCATGTTGTCCAGCTATTCTAATTATTGCTATCTTTGTCATGTTTACCTTCAGTTAGCCCAACGATGCTAATTAAATCCTCCCTAACTTTCATAGAATTCAATTTTTTGAATGCACTAATGCACGCCTTTACAAGATTAAGTTGTGTTTTTGTTTGTCCTTTTGTTTTAGAATAAATATCCTTTATTCCTGCAAATTTCAATATTTTCTGAATTTCCTTATGTGCAACCAATCCTGTACCAGAAGGAGCAGGTATCAGTTTTATCCTTACAGAACCACATCCTCCTTCAGTTTCAAACGGAATTGAATTATTTCCAGGGACACCTTCCCATGAACCACAGCCTCTTCTAATTTTCATAATGCCAAGCTTAGCATTTCTTATTGCTTTTTCTCTTGCAGGAACTGTTTCTTTTGCCTTACCTCTTCCCACTCCAACATATCCTGATTTGTTTCCAACAATAGCTACAGTTGAGAACTTAGGTTTATTTCCTTCACTAGTTTTCTTTTGGGTTTGTTTCCATATGCTTCTTTTACCTCCCCCAAATTTACCTTTAGATTGACCAATAGTTATTAGTTCATGTTCCAGATTAGGTAATAATACATCTACAATTTCAGGTTCGAGTATTTTTCTTCCGCTGTCTAGTACTTCATCAATATCTTTGATTTCTCCAGATTTTACCTTTTTACCTAACTCTGTCTTTGGAATCCAGTCAGAGATTACTTGTTCTCGCCTAGATAATTCTCTTTCTTTTCTTTCCAAATCCCTTATTTTCAATTTTGCCATTTATGCACCAATCGTCTTCTTTTTAATCTCGTCAAAGTGTCCAGGTAAATCTTCTGGATTTAGTCCTTCTTTTAAATATTTTGAAAATTGTTTTTTATACTTAATTTCATCAGAAGCTCTAAGTTTTTTCGAAAATTCTGAAGTTACATTTCCCCTAAGTTTATCTTCTGAAGGAAAGACCTCTTCGGAATGAGGAACGTTTAATCCAGAATCAACAATTCCTTTAATTACTGCAGACAGTCTAGTATTTTTTCTAACTGGTTTAAGGCCAGTATCAATTACTCCTTCTTTTATTTTGTCTTTAATCTTTGAACCAAACAGTAGCCCTGTTAAATATGCTGATTGTAAATTCCCAGTTGAGACTTTCCATCCAAGTTTTCTTAAATCTGTTGAGTTTACTGTACTTAAAGTAAGATCTCCATTCTCGCTAAATTTGATTACTTGAATTTTAACATTATTATTTGATGTCCTTATAACTATTCTCGGCTTATTAGAAGAAATATACTTCAACCTCTTACTGTAATTAGTTTTTCTTTCTCTTTTCCTTCTGAATTTAACAGTATAAGTTTTATTTCTTGACATTTTCAAACAATTTATTCTCCGTTAGATATGTTTTTACGTGGCTCTTACTTCTGAAGAATCCTCCCTTAATCTTTAAATATACCAATCTATAATTTGATAATGAAATTTTCTTTTTCTTTCTTAAATCTTTGACAAATTCTCTTTGTACTCTTACTTTGTTTATCCATGCTCTTTTCTTAGTTAATCTAGATGTTTTCTTTCCTTCCATTGAGCCAGCTCCTTTCTTTCTGCCCTTTCTCTTTTGTTTAAGCAATTGCCTAGTTTTAGATTTTGAAATTGAATTTTTTTGTTTTGATTTTACAGATTTTGAAATCTTCAATGCTCTGATGTCAGATCTAGTTATAGCTTCTTTTATTTCAGATAACTTCTCAGTATTAAACTTGATTCTTTTTATTCCAACTTTGAAAACCTTGGATGCAAGCTTTTTTTGTTTATTCAATTTCATTGTTTAGTTCCTGGCACGTTACTTGCTTGGTGCCCTCCTTTTGATTGAGTGGTATCTTTCTTGACTGCAGAAACGTCAATGTTTTTTTCTTCCTTTTGTTTAGATTCTAATATCTCTTTTTTCATATCTTTTGTTCCCTTTTTCTTATCTTTTTTATCTTCTTCTTTCTTCTTCTTGGCAGCTTCTACTTCTTTCTTCTTCTTATCCTTTCTTTTTTCTGAACTTTTCTTTTTTTCACTTAGTTTACCTTTTGATTCATCAATAAAGGATTTTATATCTTTAAGATTTGAAACTTGTATATCATTTTTTAAACATTCTTCTAAAATAATTATTCTCTTTTTCAAACCAACTCCAGAAGCAAGGATTAAAGAGTTAGATTCTTTATCTAGTTTTTTCAAATCCTTTACATTTCTTACAATATAAGGAACCAATCCGTGTTTGTCCAGAGATCTTACTTGTCTAGGAGACCTAAAACCAACAGAAGGATTCTTTTGATGACCTTTCTTTCTTAGTCTTCTCTTATTATGCAACCCTCTAGGTTTTTTCCATTTGAGCCTGGTCTTACATTTTTCTTTATTAGAGTCGCCTCTAATAAAATTAGGTTTTCTTGATTTCAATATCTTCCTAATTTCAAGTAATTTTTTCATATCTCTACTCCAGACTTTTCAATAATAAAAATTCCATCCTGGAATCTTCTTCTATCTCTATTTTTAATCCTCGTTGCACTTTCTAAATTTGCAGCAGTTTGTCCAACAGACTCCTTATTTGGACTTGACAGCTCTATAATATCTTTCTCTATTTTCACTTCTACACTTTCTAAAATCTTTGATATTCTGGGTTCTCTTTCACCTAGAAAATTCTTTATTATTATTCTATTGCCTTCTTGGTTTACAGTCATGGGAAAGTGTCCAGAACATATCTTTAATTTATAGACAAATACTTCGTTAACACCCTTTATCATATTTTTGACATGAGCTTCAAGAGTTTTCATCATCATTTTCTCTCTCTTTGAGGAATTTTTTATTTCAAAAGAGAGTGTTGAATTTTCTTTACTTATTTTCAATCCAGGATAAAATGATCTTCTTTTTATTTCACCCTTTGGACCCTTGACTAGGATAAAAGTTTCATCAATAGTTATATCTATGCCTGTAGGAATTTCTATCTTATCCAGTATATTTAATTTAGTCATCTTAGTAACAATAAGCTATCAACCTTCCTCCAAGATTTTCAGCAATAGCTTCAGTATGAATTTTCAATCCTTTTGGAGTGGATACAATAATGATTCCAAAATCTCTAGCTGGAAGATATCTTTTCTCAAATTTTTCGAAATTATCTTTTTTAACAGAAAATCTCGGTTTTATAACTCCACATTTGTTGATACTTCCATTAAGATCAAGAGCTATATAGTCTCCCTTGGTAGTCTCAACTATTTTAAAATCTGAGATATAAGTTTTAGTTTTTAGTATTTTCAAAACCTCTCTAATCAATTTAGAGGAATTCTTCACAGTACATGAAGTCTTACTTTTTTTCTCACAATTAAGAATGTGAGACATTGCATTTGCTAACGGATCGTTTAATGACATTTTTTAACCTCAACTATATTTTTTGAATCCCAGACTTTTAGCCATATCTCTAAAGCATTGTCTACATAACTTAAGTCCATACTTTTGTATATGTGCTCCATTTCTTCCACATTTTCCACATTTCCTTAATGAAATTCCACAACTTCTTTTTTGTGGTTTGTTATGTTTAATGAACTTAGCTAATTTGGCAGGCTTTGCCTTAAGCTGTTTGAATGCTTTTCTGTGATCGCCAGTAGTCATTTTATATCTCTTCACCTACCTTTACTCCAAATTTACTTTGAACGTAATCAATTGATTCATCTTTAGTGATTATATGATTCCTTCCGAGTTTTGACCTTTGATATTTTCTTTTTTTCACTCTATATCCTGGCCTTTCTAGAGTTACCGCAACTTCCATGCCAACAATTCCAATTTCTGGATCATATTCCATTTCGGGTATGTCTATGTATTCCTTTATCCCGAAAGAAAAATTACCTTGTTTGTCAAAATAGTTAGGTTTTAGCTTGTTTTCTACAGCTTTGAACAATCTTTTAATCATTTTTTCTGCATTATTTCCCCTTAAGGTAACTTTTGTTCCAATTTCTAATCCTGGTCTTACTCCCCAAGTTGGAATTCTTTTGTAGGATTTTGTTAATACTGGTTTTTTTCCAGATGCTGTAGAAAGTAGCTTAGATGCCCTTTTCAACTTATCTCCCGATTCACCAATGCCCATATTTAATGTGAGCTTCTCTATCCTAATCTCCTTCATTTTATTCATTTGGCAAAGATATTACGGGTTTGGTTTTTCCTATGACGAAAGCATAATCTTTCAGAGTTTCAAACTCATCCTTACCGTCACTAAATATAATTTTCTTAGTTTGCAGATCTTTGGTTTCTTCTATTTTTTTAAGAACCCCGCTTTTTCCAATCTGTCTTCCTCCAGTAATGTAGACAAAAGATCCTTCCTTAAATCCTATTTTTTCTTTTAATTTTCCTTCACTAAATATCAAAGTGTCAGAAGTTTGAACATCATTTTTTGAAGATAATATATTTGATCCATCAAAAAGGTTAATTTGTAGTTTTTTTCCTTTAACACTAGTTTTATTTATTACTTTTCTAGGTTTGATATTTGATTCTTCTTTTTTAATTGAAACAGGAGCAATCTTTCCTTTTTTATTGAAAAGAATTCTATAAAATTTATCATCTACTTGTAAAGTATCCATTAACCCTACTGGGAATTTTTTATCTTTTCTTACTACTCCATCTACCTTTACTAATTCTTTGGCCAGTATGTATTTTACTTCCTTAGAAGTTTTACAAATTCCTAGAATTTCTTTTAATAATACATTCAAGGAAATACAATTATCTAATTTATGGGTTCCAGAATTAGGTTTGGACACCCAAGTACTTATTTTTTTATGTATTGGCCAAGTTTTCGGCGCTGCCAATCTTTTTATATGATTTTTTCCCATTTTTATTTCCTTTCCAAAGATTTTTTTCTTTTTTTGTCATCTAATTTTAAGTCCATAATCATTAAATTTGAAGGACTCAACGGATATGGTATTTTTGTACCATCTCTCTTCAGAGATTCAACTTTATCAACGATGATTTTAATATTTTTGAAATCAACTTTTAATACTTCTCCAGTTTTGTTTCTAAATTGACCTCTCATTACCTTAACTTTATCTCCCTTTCTTATTGAAACGTTTCTCTTACCATGTTTTTCTCTCAATTCTTTTGAAAGTAAAGCCGAAACTAATTTTTTTCTTATATGACTAGGCGCATTGTAAACATATTTACGTTGTTTTCTTGGCTGCTTACTTGCCTTCCATTTTGTTGAAAATATTGATTTCATTTTTCTAAATTACAATTTTAGCTATTTTGCTAACTGCCGCCCATCTTTCAGTTGCTTCCTTTGCTATCGGACCTTTAAACACAGTTCCTTTAGGGTTGCCTTTTTCATCCTTACACACAACTACTGCATTATCATTAAATTTAATTCTTGTACCATTAGGTCTTTTGTACTCTTTAGTTTGTCTTACAACTATCGCAGGGACAAGCTGTTTTCTGATGTCTTTTGCCCCTTTAATTATTGAAACATTTACCAAGTCTCCTACTCCTGCCGCAGGATATCTTCCTTTAACTGTTTTGGATCCCTTTACAGATACTAAGTAAGCAATTTTTCCCCCGGAGTTATCACATACATCTAACTTAGAGCCTCTTACAATACATTTTGGTATTCTCGCATTTATTGCTTTCATTTTATTTTATCTACTATTACAAATTTTTTTGTTTTACTTATTGGTTTACACTCTATTGCTTTCACCATATCTCCAACTTCTAAACCTAAACAAGCAGGATTATGGACCATTGCTCCAGATTTTCTGTATTCAAATCTTTCATATTTTGGAATTGGATGAATTCTCGACCATATTATTTTTGCCGTCCCATGTGTGTCTTTTGATACTATTCTTCCTGAAAAAGTCCTACCTCTAAGTTTTATGGTGTTATGAAATGGACAGTTTTTGTCTTCACAGCTCTTACTAGGTAAGTTCACTTCAATTCCTATTCCTTTTTTGTCTTTCATTTTTATTTGTGAATCCACAAGGGAAAAGTTTCTCGATCCTATTCTTTTCAATTGTGAGTCGATTAACTCACGTTCCATACTATTGTTTTTAACCAATAGTTGCAGGATTGAACCCCATTTTTATGAGTTCTTGTTTGACCCTTTCTATATGATCTCCCTGAAGTTCAATCATTCCTTCCTTGTGAGTTCCTCCACAAGCGAATTTATTCTTGAGCTTTTTTGCTAGGTCTTTCACATTTATGCTGCTTGAGTCTATCCCTTCGATTATGGTAACTATTTTACCATATCTTTTCTTATCTTTTCTCAAAGTTACTCTTTGTTCTTCCTTTGAGATAGTCTCACAGACACAAAGGTCATTTGGGAGCCCGCATTTTGAGCAAACGCTACTCATGCCTTTTCTTTCCCTCCTATGGTTGTTTTTTGCATTGTTTTTATTCTTGCAATAGTTCTTTTAATTTCCTTAATCTTTCCAGGATTTTCTGGGACAGTACCCATTGCAATTTGAGCATTAATTTTGATTAACTCCTTACTAAGCTCTCTAAGCTTATCTTTCAGAGTTTTCTCGTCCATTTGAACCATTTCATTTTTCCTTATTATCGCCATTTTCTACAGTAGGTTTTTCCTCTTTCTTATTCTTCAATTCTTTAGCAGTAGGAACCTTCTTTTCCCCTTTAGGTTCTTTCTTAACTTCCTCTTTTTCAGTCACATCTTCAGCTTCTTTTTCTACAGGCATTTTGATAGAAATTTCATCAGGTAATTCTACACTAGGATGCAAAATACTAACTTTTACACCTATTGATCCGGATTTTAAATGAGCAGTAACATAACCTCTAGATACTAAATTTTCTGAAATATTTCCAGATTTTTTGAGATGTCCTGCGGAAAATCTCCAAGTTCTTGATCTAGTACTTGGAATGCCTCTTCCTGAAATAACTATTTCTGCACCTCTAGCTCCAGCAGACATAACAGTATCTAACATTTTATACCCTGTAAACTTAAATCTCTTAGGGCCAAACCTTTCGAACGAATTCACTATTTCTCTGGCTACAGATCTAGGATTTAGATAGGGCCTATCAATTTCACTAACTTCAATTTGTGGGTTTTCTAGACCAAACTTTATCTTAAGAGTACTTGTTAATTCTTTGATTGTTTTACCTTTGCTCCCCACTATCAATCCTGGTGCAGAGGTGTAAACTATTACTCTTTCCCCAAGAGGAGTTCTTTGAATATCAGTATGACTATATCCAGTTTTTCCAACTACATTTGCCATGTATTCTTTTATTTCATGCTCTTTCAACTTTTTCTTTATTACTTCTCTCTCAATCATTTTTCTATGGCTTTCATCCTAAGATTTGTTCTTTTCATCATTCTTCTTCTCATCCTTCCATAGTGCCATTGGCTTGCCGCCTTATTGGCAACAACTTCCGAAACAATTAAAGCATCCACATTAAGCCCTTTGTTCTCTGCATTAGCCTCTAATGAATTCAGTAACTTAAGGAAATGATTCGTTGCCTTTTGAGGATATCTCCCTGAAGCAATTTTTCCAGGTCTGTGGGGAGTATCTCTGTTATATCTTGTATAAGGTACTGCAATTTTCTTTTGTAAAACTTGATTTAACATTGATTTTACTTTTTTCAAATTTCTTCCCCTTATAAATTTAGCAACTTCTACAGATTGTTTAGTGGAAATAGGAAGATCTTTAACATTCACACTAGCATAATGAGACTTACTAGGAGAAACTGTTTTTTTCTTAACTTCGGTTTTATCTTTAGGTTTACTTTCAACAGTTTTCTTTTCTTCCTTTTTCTTCTCTTCAGTCATTTTTATTTAATGGATTGATAAGCACTTGATCTTGTTGCACCGATTCCAGGTGCACTGTGTTTAACTCTAGATCTTGTATCTACGAATTCTCCTAAGTAATGTCCCAACATTTCAAGATTTATTTCTATGGCAGAAAACGCCTTTCCATTATAAACAAGTATTTTTTGTCCAAGCATTTCCGGAATAATTAACATATCTCTACAATGAGTTTTTATTGTTTTTTTGTAATCTCCTTTATTTTTTGCTCTTATTTTTTTCAAAAGTCTTTTTTGAGCATCAGTGAATCCCCTATTTACCGTTCTTCTATGCCTAGCCGAAATAAGTTTAATGAAATCTTGTAAGCTCATACCTTTTATTTCTTCCTCAGTTTTTCCTTTGAATAATATTTCTTTAGCCATTCTATTTCTTACCTGTTCTCTTAGACGAAACTGAACCTACCTTTCTACCAGGAGGAGTATGTTTTGAAACTGTTTTTGCCTTACCTATATGTCTTCCTCTTCCTGATCCAAAAGGATGATCATATGCATTCATAGCAACTCCAGATGTTTGAGGATAAAGTTTATTTTTAGCTTTCATTATAAAATGTCTTTTTCCAGCTTTCATAATTGGCTTTTCTTTCCTTCCAGCGCCTGCAACTATTCCAACAACTGCCCTACATTTAGGATTAAATTGTTTATTCTTCTTTGAAGGCATTTTTAACGTTATTTTTTCTCCAGCCTTAGCAACAATAGTTGCGAATGCACCGGCAGATCTAACATACTTACCACCATCTCCAACTTTTTCTTCTATATTAAATACATTAGTTCCAATTTTTGCATTCTTCAAGGGGATTATATTTCCTTCTTCTGATTTAGCCTTATCTCCAGAAGATATTTTTTTCCCAGTATGAACTCCTTGTGCAGCAAACATTGCAAAGATATCTCCATTGTATTTTTGAACAACTGCAAGAGGAGCGGTGTGTCCTGGACAATTTATTATGTCCATAATTTTCCCCTCAACAATGCTTGTTTTTTCAACATCATCATAAGGGATGTGGGAAATTGAACCAATGAACTTATGGCTAGGGCTTCTATATCTAGGAGTTCCCCTCCCCCGTCTTTGTTGAATAAGTCTTTTTCCCATTTTACATTAAACCTAATTGAGTTGCCACATCTATGGCAGGATTATCTCCTGAAAGTGTAACATATGCTTTCTTTTCTCCTTTCAAATTAAACAAAGTATTCACTTTATTAACCTTAATCTTAAACTCTTTCTCAAGAGACTCTTTTATTTCAGATTTTGTGGAGTTCTTATCTACTATGAATATCAATTTATTTTCTGATTCCATCAGTCTAACGGCCTTTTCTGTTGCCAATGGAAATTTTAGTATCTTATATTCTTTCATTTTAAGCAAATAATTTCTCCTTATCTAATTCAGATATTGAATCTAATGACCAAACAGTAAGTCTTCCAGGTTCTGCGCCAGGAGCTAATAGTTCTGCGTTAAGAGATTTTGTAGTAGTTATATCAAAACCAGCAATATTTTTACATGCATTTACTATATTTTCTTTTTTTGAAACTACCATCAAAGGACCCTTAGATTTTTTGTATTTTCTTCCCCTCAAAGTACCTTTTCCTGAACGTACTGTCTTATTTGAAGCTCTTTCAAGCTCTTTCTCAAGTCCAAGTTTGTTAAGTAGATTAACAATGTCTTTAGTTTTAGACAAAGTTTCCAATTTATCGACAATAAGTGGAGTATTACTTACTGTTTTGAATCCTTTATTTTCTAAATGTAATTTATCTATAGTAGCTGCTATTGCAGATCTTATTGCCTTTCTATTTTCTTTTTTATTCAATTTTTGATCAAAATTTTTCTCTGCCTTTGGAGGATGAGCTCTTCTTCCACCTATTGCGCCAGAAACCAGTGCACCAGTATAAACAAATTGAGTACCTCTTCTTATCATGACTTTTCTAGGGATTCTTGATCTACCTTGGCCATAAACCCCCCTATAGTCTCTTCTTCTTTTAGATAATTTAGCTGAAACTTCTAAGCCTGCCCTAGGGGTTGCACCATATTTTTGTCTTCTGTTAGATTGCATAGTTAAAACAGCTCTTTTAATCAAATCTGGTCTTATTTCTTCAGAGAATACGGAAGGTAAACTAATTTCTTTTACCTTACTTCCTTTTGTATCATATACTTGTGCTTTCATTGTTTTGAACTTTGGCTAACATACTCTATTTTAGGAGCAGAAGCATCTTTTTTGTCTCTAATAGTTTTTGATAATATTACTAATCTTTTTGAAGAACCCTGTAATGATCCTTTAATTAACATAAACTCATTTTTTAAGTTACCATATTTTTTAATGCCACCTTTTTGATTTATTTCTTTGGAGTTTTCTCCAATTTGGTAGATTTGTTTATTATATTCTGTTCTTTTATGGTAACCGTGTTGGCCATGTTGAGGAACTCTCCAATCTGTTTTTCTTGGAGTAAATGCTCCCAGATTACCTGGGGCTCTTCTCTTTTTCTCAGATTTATGCGATTTTAATGAAATTCCAAATCTCTTAACAGGTCCTTGGAATCCTTTTCCTTTAGTTATTGCATGAGCATCAACAAATTGTCCAGGTTTGAAGATTTCGGACATCTTAATGTCTTTTTCAAGCAAAGATTTAGCAAATTCCAAATCTCCATTAATAGGTATTTCAAATATTTCTGGCTTCTTTTTACCAATGCCAGTTAGTTTGGGCTGAGTATAAACTACCAATCTTAAGTGAGCATATTCTTTTGGTATTTCTTTATCTTGCTGTTTTTTAGGTAATGTGATTTTTTTAGATAATTCTTTATCTAAATTTTTAGAATAAATTTGAGAAATAACTTCTGAACCATAAGGAGTTTGTCTGTAAAAACGAAGAGAAAGAGGTTTTAGTGGAGGACACTCAACAATTGTAACGGCAGTAGAAACAGATTGATTTTTTGTTTGTGGAGTGTGACCGTCTTTTTTTTCAATAATATGAGTCATGCCAACTTTATAGCCAGCAAAACCTGTTAATTCATTATTATTATTCTTAAGCCAGGACTTGATAGATGAGTAAATTCTTTTAGACCTTACTCTAGGCCAAAATTGCAAACTTCCCGATCTTGGTTTATGTGCTGCTGGCATTTTGTTTTTGCGATGTGTCCTATCTTAAATAGTTTTCTATCTAGAATCAGCGACTGTACAATTTTAATCAGTAGGGAGATACTAATTAAAAAATTGAAAATTTAGCGACTTTATAAAGTTTTTGTTATATTATGCTTCAAGAAGACTTTCTTTGGTTTTTTCTTCCCCATCAACCACTATTTTTCTAATCATTTTGCCCTTTCTAATAGAATTTATTCTTGCTAGGGCAGGATCAGTTTCATACTCTTTTGGAACTTCTATATGATCTATTATAAAAGTGTGGCTAATTTCTAATTTTTTCTTAACTTCTTCACTGGTTATTTTGTCTAATAATATCAATGGGAGCTTTGCTTTACAAAAGTTGTTCTTTAATTCTTTTCCAGGCTTTGGTAAAGTTTTTCCTACTTTGAAAAAATAATCTCCAAAAGATAAATTAAGTAAAACAAATTCTACGTCATTACAAAGATTTACAAGTTCTTCTCCAGAAACTTCTTTTTCTTCAATATCTTCTTTTTTCTTTCCTTTGTAAAAAATTTTACCAGAAATAGTAAGTTTTTCAGTGTTTTCTCCAATTATTTTAGTTAAATCTTTCATTAAATCATAGGAAGAATTAAGTTTGAGAAAGTCTTTTGATTTTGTAATTTTCATTATAGCCCTATTTTCAAAAGTACCTATACTAAATCTAACAAATTGTTTATGAACTTGTTCATCTACTTTATCTTCAAGAATTTTGTCTGTGAATAACATAGTTTTTATTTTTGTCATATATTTATAAAATTAATGTAGAAGAAAAAAATATAAACTGAGATATAGTTTGAAATTTTACAGCCCTATAGTGTAGTGGTCAATCACGCGAGGTTCTGGTCCTTGTAACCCAGGTTCAAATCCTGGTAGGGCTATTCAAATATCATCTTCTTTGCTGGTTAATATATTTCTGTTCATAAACTCTTAGTTTAGTACTTTAATATGTTAAGTTGACTTTTTCTAAGCAAGAAATATAAGGGCTACTACTGCAAGTTTACCAAAACATTCTGGACAACAACTAATATCCAACTCCCAATGTCCGCAATTACCAGGAGAATAATCGCACTCTCCACCGCCACACGCACATATCAAATCAACTCCCGCATCCGGACCGTCATAGCAACTACCTCCACAAGGAACCCAGTGACTACTTCCACTCCCGCAACATGGACAAGCACCAGAAAATACCTCCCAATCGTTTGGATTATTGTTTACACTTACTACAGCATTTTTAAACGAATCAATTTCTTCTGGAGTTAAAATTGGAATTTCAGTTTTTCTTTCAAAGTATGTGCCAAAAACATTTTGTATATTTGTTATAACTTTGTCAAAATTTTCAATATGATTATTAAAATATTCATAACATAGAGATAAATCAACATTCTTAATATTTTCATTATCTAATTCAATTAGTAAATCAGTGCATTCTTCTAAATCATTCACAGGATAATTACTGGGCGGGCTAGGTATTACAGTATTAGATTCTCTTGATAAGTCTGCACTTCTATCGGTCAAAAATTTAATTCCTCCGAAATTAAGTAGTCTATCAAGTAATTTGCAAGGATTATGACATTAATTTTTGGAAGATCTAATTGACTAAAGTAATAAGTAGAAAGAATGTTACCAGTTAATTTTATAAAATAAATAAATTAGCCAACTCTATGCTCTCGTAGTCTAGTCCGGTCCAGGACGCTGCCCTCTCGAGGCAGAAACCCGGGTTCAAATCCCGGCGGGAGCATAACTTTTATATATTAATTCTTTCAGAATTAAACTAATGGCTAGAAAAAAGAGGAAAAAAAATACTTTTTGGATATATCCTTCTTCGATATTAATTCTATTAACAGTTTTCTTTTCAGGAGTATACATTCAAGATTATTTCAATGTTCTTCCAGAACAAGAATTTGAAACAACTCAAGTTGAAGAATTTTTAACTGGAGAAAATGTGGCCTACGTTAACGTTCCCGCAGTCAATCAAGAAGGAGAGGGAGTTTCCACAAAATTAATTGTTAAAGCAGAAGAGGGAACTGGAAAAACTTTAGTAGATATAGATAGTTTACTCTATTGGGTAGATACTCAAAATAGTATTAGAATGGCAAAGTTAGTTGCCAAAAACTATACTGGAAAAAGTTTAGATAATTATGATCTAACATTTTCAGTAGATGCTAATGCTTCTTTGATAGGTGGAGAAAGTGCAGGGGCAGCACTAAGTTTAGCAACAATTGCAGCAGTACAAGATCTAAAGTTTAGGGACGAGGTTATGATTACTGGAACAATAAACCACGATGGAAGTATCGGTCCAATCGGCGGAATCTTAGAAAAAGCTAAGGCAGCAAAAGAGGTTGGTTCAACAACTTTCTTAGTCCCTTTACTACAAAGTAGGGAAATAAATTACGAAACTAGGGAACATTGTGAAACTTTTGGTTTAATGGAATGGTGTACAATAGAAAAAATCCCTGTAGAGATAGACATTAAATCTGAAGTAAACATAGAAATTGTAGAAATAGGAAATATTCAGGAAGCACTAAATTATTTCGTTGAAGAACAAACTATTTAAACAAAGATTTTCTCAAAAATTTATGGCAAAAAAGTTTTACATAACAACAGCAATAGACTATGTAAATGCCTCACCCCACATAGGGCATGCATATGAAAAGATCTTAACAGATGTTTTAGCCAGATGGAAGAGGCTTGAAAATTACGATGTGTTCTACTTAACTGGAACAGACGAGAATGCACAAAAAAATCATGTTGTTGCAAAAAGCAAAAAAATACCTACTCAAAAATTTGTAGACAAAAATAGCAATGAGTTTGAAGAATTATGTTCCAAATTAAATATATCTCATGATGAGTTTATTAGAACTACAGAAAGCAGACATAAAAAAGTAGCAAAATTAATTTTCAAAAAAGTAAATGATAACGGAGACCTATACAAGAAAAAGTATTCTGGATTATATTGTGAAGGTTGTGAAGCTTTTGTTACTGAAAAGGATTTGATTGACGGAAAATGTCCAGAACATAAAGAGGAACCTAAACTAATAGAGGAAGAAAATTATTTTTTCAAACTAAGTAAATACGAGAAAGAAATTTTAAAACTAGTTTCAAGTAAGGAGTTTATAATTCCAGAAGGATGGAGAAAAGAAATAGTTAACAGAATAAAATCTGAGGGATTGAAAGATATTTCAGTTAGTAGGCCTGGTCTAGTGTGGGGAATAGAAACTCCAATAGATAAAGACCATAAGATTTATGTGTGGATAGATGCACTTAGCAGTTATCTTTCTGCACTAGGTTATCCTGGCAAAAAAAATTATAAAAAATTTTGGCCTGCAGATGTACATGTTGTTGGAAAAGGCATTAATTGGTTCCATTCAGTAATCTGGCCAGGAATATTATTGTCTGCAAAAATCCCATTACCAAAACACATCTTAGTTCACGGTTATTTGACTTTTAATGGACAAAAAATAAGCAAGAGTTTAGGAAATGCAATAAATCCTATTGAAGTAATTGAAAAGTATGGTTTAGATCCAGTTAGATATTCTCTGATTAAAGACGTACCATTTAACCAAGACGGAGATTTTTCTGAAAAATCTTTAATTGATGAAAATAATAATGAATTGGCAAATGATCTTGGAAACTTAGTTAGTAGAAGTTTAACTCTTTGTGAAAAATTCTTTAAAGGAAAACTGTCAAAACAAAAAAATGACGAATTAATTAAAATCTTAAATCTAAACAAGATCCAAAAACAAATAGACAAATTTGAATTACATAATGCACTAGAAGAAATTTGGAAGTTTATAAGATTAACAAACAAATATGTAAATGACAGGGAACCCTGGAAAGATGAAAAGAATAGAGAATTAATATTATATAACTTATTAGAATCATTAAGAGTTATAGCTATTTTGATTCAACCATTTATACCTGAAACATCAGATAAAATAAATAAACAATTAGGAGTTAAATCCGGAACTTTAAAAGATATTAAATTCGGTTTAGTAAAAAACTATAATATTAAAAAAGGAGAAATATTATTCAAAAAATTAGAAAATGGAAGTTAATTTTAAAGATTGGCAAAATTTAGATTTTAGAGTTGCCGAAGTTTTAGAGGTGGAAGACCATCCTGATGCAGACAAACTTTATGTTTTGAAAATAAAACTTGGAGATGAAAAAAGAACAATAGTTGCAGGTATCAAAAACAGTTATTCTAAGGAAGAATTAATAGGAAAGAAAATAATTGTTTTTGCAAATCTAAAACCTGCAATCTTAAGGGGAGTAAAAAGCGAAGGCATGTTACTAGCTGCATCAGATAAAGATAAAGTAGTAGTCCTTACTCCTGATAAAGAAATTCAATCTGGAGCTAAAATTAGTTAATGGCTCCAAAGAATCATAGTACTTGTTAGTTTTACTTCAGGAATATTTCTTATTTTATCCATAACAAAAGACCCAAGATCTTCAGTAGTTTTAACTTCTATTAAAGAAACAATATCCCACTCTCCAAACACAATATCTACAGTTTTGACTTCTTCAAATTTCTGTAAGTCTTCCCATACATTTTGTTCTTTGTTGGAATCTGTTTTTACAAATAAATAAGCTTTCATTGTAAGTTACGTAAATCTAGAAGAGTATTTAAATTTAATGATGTGGTCAGAAAATAGTTTTCTTGACAACTTGTCACGGACCTACACGAAGTATTTAAATCAATTTTACAATCTAAATGCATGGAAATAGATAAAGATTTAGCATTACTTTATGGAATCTTAGCTGGAGATGGATGTCTAAGTAAAGTAAGAAGGAAGAATAGAAAAAACAGTTTCAGTTATTTTGTAGGAATAACTTGCAATAAATACTGCGATCAACATTTTGTGGATAAGATAGTGCTTCCACTATTAGAAAAGATAAGGGGAAGAAAAACAAATATTCGAACATATTCAGGAGATGGAACAATAAGGATTTTGTTTTGCGATAAAAAACTTTATTCTTTTTTAAGGAAGTTAGGATTTCCAAATGGAGTAAAAGGTAATAAGATTATTATTCCAAAAGTATTTTATAAGAAAAAGTTAGTGAAATATGCTATTCAAGGGTATTTTGCAACAGACGGGTGTTTTTGTTTAACTAAAAATCCAAAGAAATATTATCCTAGGATCGAATCTAGATCTACCAATCTAAGATTATTACAACAAATACATAAATTTCTCAATAAACTTGGACTTAATGGACACTATTATTCTGTTGGGAAAAATATCAAAAGAGGGAAAAATGAAATGCCAGTAGGAAGATTCCAATTCAACGGCAATAAGAATTTAGAATTGTTTAGAGAAAATATAGGATTTGTAAATTATAAACATGAATTAAGATATAATAAATTTAATGATTATTTGAAGATTTATGAAAATGGAAGAGAAATAGATTATAATTTTAATATGGCGCTTCCCGGATTCGAACCGGGGATCCCTGCCACATGAAAGCAGTGCTTTGACCAGGCTAAGCTAAAGCGCCAATTACTTAAATTTAGAAAAAATCTTGTTTTAAAAAAGTTTCTTATTCGTCTCCAACAAACTTGTCTGCTATTCTTTTAGAATTGACATATTTAGATCTATATTGTTTGTTCATATACTTTTTAGTTACAACATCATTTTCAAGAAGATATTTTTGCCTTTGTTTTAAAGTTTCAAAGTATTTAATCTCAAGATTACCTTCATTAGATTTCTTAATGTACCAAGAATTAACTTTTTTCTCTAAGTTATTTGACATAAAACATAATAATTAAAAGAATTATAAAAGATTTTGTATCTTTTTTTTCATATTTTCAAATTCTTCTTCACTAGGTTTAAAGTTTTCACAGCTAAAACTAATTTTATCACCTTTATTTCTAGGGATGATATGGTAGTGAACATGTGGGACTATTTGTCCAGCTGCAATTTTATTATTTTGATTAACATTATATCCTTCATTTAATTTCAGAATTGCTTTTCCTATCTTTTGAGTAGTTTTTATTACTGCATTAGCAGATTCTTCATCCATTTCATCCATAGTTTCATAATGTTTTTTTGGAATAACTAGGCTATGTCCCTCTGCAGCAGGACTTACATCTAAGAAAGCATAACTTTTTTCATCTTCATAAAGTTTAGTTGAAGGAGCTTTTCCTTTCAATATTTTACAAAAAACACAATTTCCCATTCTATAATTTATTTATTGATAATATAAAAAATTAACTATGGACCAACCGGGAATCGAACCCGGATTTAGCGACTGCCAGCCGCTTGTGATACCACTACACTACAGGCCCTTAACCTTTCAAAACACCCATTGGCCTTAATCTAACAACTAAGTTACCAATTCCTGCATCATGACTTGCTTGAACAACTTCATCTACGTCTTTGTAGGCGCCTGGAGCTTCTTCAGTGATTCCTTTCAAACTTCTACTCTTAATATAAATCTTCCTCCCTTCCAACTCATTCTTAACTCTTTCAGCATTATATTCTTTGTTAGCTTGATGTCTAGACATAGTTCTACCTGCCCCATGAGCGGTACTTCCAAAAGTCTCTTTCATAGAAGTTTTACTCCCAACCAATACATAAGAAGCAGTACCCATACTTCCAGGTAAAATAATAGGTTGTCCAACTTTCTTATATTTCTTAGGAACTTCTTCTAAATTTGGACCAAATGCCCTAGTAGCACCTTTCCTATGAACATAAACTTCAACTTCTTTTCCATCAAATTTATGCTTCTCTAACTTAGCCATATTATGTGCAACATCATACACTGTATCTATCTTAACTTTATCTCCAAACACTTCATTAAAAGATTCTCTAACTCTATGTGCAATCATATGTCTATTACACCATGCAAAATTAGCAGCCGCACTCATTGCCTTAAAATAATCTTTAGCAATTTTACTATTAGCAGGAGCATATGCAAGTTCTCTATCTGGAATGTTTTTCATAATTTCAGGCAAACTATCTTCCATTCTTCTCAAATAATCGGAACAAACTTGGTGGCCTAAGCCACGACTACCACAGTGAATCATAATTGCAACATCATCTTTTTCTAAACCAAAAGTTTTTGCAGCAGTTTCATCTAAGATTTTATCTACATATTGGATTTCTAAAAAATGATTTCCTGCACCAAGAGTACCCAATTGATTTTTCCCTCTCGATTTTGAATGATGACTAATCTTAGAAGGGTCTGCACTCCTCATAGTTCCATTCTCTTCACAAAATTCTAAATCTTCTTTAACTCCATATCCATTTTTAACAGCCCATGCAGCACCTTCTTTCAATACCATATCGAGTTCTTTCTCTTCCAATCTCAAACTGGATTTAATCCCTACTCCGCAAGGGACCTTAGAAAACATAATATCTAACAATTTCTGAGTTTTACCTTCGACATCTTTTCTTTTAAGATTAGTTCTTAATAATCTAACTCCGCAATTGATATCATAACCAATTCCTCCCGGAGATATAACTCCCTTCTTAGAATCAAAAGCAGCAACACCTCCAACAGGGAAACCATATCCCATATGTACATCAGGCATAGCCATGGCCTTTCCAACAATTCCCGGTAAACTAGCTACATTTTTTATCTGATTAACACTCTTTTCATCAAGAGTATCTATCAAATCTTCAGAAATATAAATTTCAACAGGAACATTCATGTCCCCTTCTTTCTCTAACATATATTTGAAAGCATTTACTTTCTTTAGTTTACTTTTCAATTCTTCCATTTTAAATATCCAACACTACAATGGCATAGCATTCTTCTTTTTCTTCGACAATTTTCATATCTGCATAGGTTGCAGCCTTAACATCTCCATGAGTATCATAATTTGAAACATCGTCTCCACTAATCTCTACATCAAGTAAGTAATTTTTACTTTTACTTATCTTCAATTTATTAATCTTTCCACCAATAAAATCTTCAGAATCGATAAGGATAATTAGTCTTTCTAAAAAATCATACAATAAGGATTCCTTACTTTTACTTTCTATCTTGAACTTCTTTTTTTCATTCAATTTTATCTTTCTCACGTCGATAAGAACATTATATGTAGCCAAAGCAGAACTAGAAAAAACTTCTTCTAAATTTTTGCCTTCTGCCTTAAATTTTACATCTGCAGTGTGAGGTAAGTATTGAAAGCCCATATTTTATCAAGACATACATTTCTTTAAAAAAATTGTCTTTTATGAGAGAATAATAATAAAGTTTATAAACAAATGAAGTAAAAAACAATCGTAAATCATATTCGATCTTTTAAAAAAGGAGGTGCAAAATCGAAATGGCCACTGCCAAAAAGAAAAAAGCAGTCAAGAAAAAGACTGTAAAGAAAAAAGTTGCTAAGAAAAAAGTAGCAAAAAAGAAAGCTGTTAAAAAAACTACCAAGAAAAAGGTAGCCAAGAAAAAGGCAACCAAAAAAGTAGCAAAAAAGAAAACAACAAAGAAAAAAGTTGCTAAGAAAAAAGCAGTAAAGAAGAAAACTACAAAAAAAAAGACTACTAAGAAAAATACTGCAAAAAAGAAAACAGCAAAGAAGAAAGCTGTTAAGAAAAAAGCAACAAAGAAAAAGAAAAAATAATTCTCAAATTTTAATTTAATCTTTTTCTATTTTTTTATCAAAACTTATTTATACTATAATCTTCAAAATAATTTTATTATGAAAGAGCTATCTGAAAGAGAGGTTGAATTACCAGATGCAATGATTGGTAGGTTACAAAAAATAGCTTCTGAGTCCAAAGACATAATTTCCTTAGGACCTGGGGAACCAGATTTTTTAACCCCAAAACCAATTCTTAATTTTGCCAAAAAATCTTTTAAAAGTTCTACCCATTATACTGCTGCAGAAGGAATGACTGAATTGAGAGAAGCTATTTCTAAAAAATTAAGAAAAGATAATAAAATAAAATTACCAAAAGAGAACATTTTAGTCTCCGCAGGAAGTCAGGCTGCAATTTTTTCAGCACTGCTTTCTACATTAGATCCAGGAGACCAAATAGTTCTATCTAATCCTTCGTACTTAGGATATACTCCTGCAATAGATTTAGTTAGTGCTTCTCCTTCATATGTTAAACTTGAAGAAGAAGATAAATTTGAAATAAATCCAGATGAAGTAAAAAAAGCAATAAACAAAAAGAAAACTAGGATCTTAATATTAAATTCTCCTGCAAACCCTACCGGAAATGTAATAAGAAAAAAAGTTCTAGAGGAATTAGCAGATATTGCAGTAAACAATGATATTTACATTTTTTCAGATGAGGCATATGAAAAAATAATTTATGATAAGAAACCTCACTCTATTGGTTCATTAAATGGTATGAAAGATTATGTTTTAACTTTCCAAACTTTCTCAAAAAGTTATGCAATGGCCGGATTTAGATTAGGTTATGCCGCAGGACCAAAAGAATTAATTGATGCAATGGCAAAAACTTCACATTATCTCACAGTTTGTCCACCTCATTTTGCACAATTAGCAGGAATAAATGCTTTATCTATGAATACAAAATACATAGACAAGATGGTTAATGAATATCAAAGAAGAAGAGATTTTATAGTAAAAAAACTTAATGACATAGGTCTTCCAACGGTAAATCCAGATGGAGCATTTTATGCTTTTTCAAACATTCAAGATTATTCTAAAAATAGCGTAAACTTTGCTAAAAAATTAATAAAAGATATAAAAGTTGCAGCAGTTCCCGGTTCTGAATTTGGAAAATTTGGGGAAGGATATTTGAGATTTAGTTATGCAACAGATTATAAATTAATAAAAAAAGCAATGGAGAGACTAGAAGACTATTTGAAAAAAAAATAATTATTTTTTCTCTATTTTTCCAGCTCTTCTTTTTCCACCTTTTTTATACTTAGTATATCTAGATTTTTCTTTCTTATCTCTTTTAGATTTTCTCTTTCCATAATGGGGATCGTCAGACATATTCTTATTTAGATTTTACTATTTAAATTTCTTTTCCATACTTTTCTGTTTTGATATTTTTCTCATCTATTCCAATTTCTTTTAATTTTTCAACAATAAAATTAACAAAACCTAATGGTCCACAAACATAAATTAAAGAATTCTTATCTTCAATATGAACCTCCAACTCAGAACTAGTTAATCTTCCTTTATGCTCGCTCCATTCTTCATCTTCATTTGTAATAGTAATTAATGCATCAAAATTATCATGTTTTTCTTTTAATTCTTCTATCTCCTCCCGGTAAGTTATTTCTCTAGAGGTTTTTGTGCTGTATAGTAATTTAATTTTGTTCTCATAATTATTATCTAAAATAAATCTAAGGATACTGTGCAATGTGCTTATTCCTGATCCGCCAGCAATAAGAACTATATTTTTGTTGCTACTTCCATCAAAAGTAAAATTTCCATAAGGCCCTTCAATTTCAACAATATCTCCTAGCTTCAGATTGTCTATTTCTTTTGTAAACCTCCCCTCATTGTATATCTTAATAGTTAAGGTGATTTTATCGGTTTCTCCCCCCGGTGAAGAGATAGAATATGGTCTAGAAAAATCAACTTCAGGAATACTTAATTTAATACATTGGCCAGATACAAATTCAAACACGTTTTCTAACTTAAGAGTAAATATCTTAGTATCTTTTGTATTCTGCTCAATGTTTATTATTTCTGCTTTCATAATAATCGGAGAATATATATCTTATTTATGTTTTTTGATTCTCTCTGTGGCTATATTTATTGCAGCCCTTCTAGTAGAACATCTATTTTTTTTTGCAGTGTCTAAAACCAATTTTGTATTTTTTATTATTTTATTCTCAACTAATCTGAACATAGTTTTAGGATTATATCCTTTATATTCTGCATAAGAACTGATAACTCCTCCAGCATTTGCAATTATATCTGGAACAATTAAAATTCCTCTTTTATGCAATTTATCCTCAATATCTTGTTTGATAGGGATATTTGCAGCTTCAACTATTATTTTTGATTTTACACTTTTGTAATTTATATCATTGATAACATCTGGTAATGCACCTGGGATAAGGACATCTACTTTTAATCCAAATAATTTAGAGTTTGGTAAAACTTTTCCTGGCCTATAATTAATTACACTTCCTTTTTCTTTCTTTATTTTTAGCAGCTTATTATAATCTAATCCTTCTTTATTATACATTGTTCCTTTAGAATCAGAAACAGCAACAACTTTGATACCAGATTCCTCTAGATGTTTCATCGTGAAAGTTCCAACATTTCCAAAACCTTCTATTGCAACTTTAGGGCTTTCAAGTCCAATATGTTTGATTGCTACCATTGCCGCTTTCGCAACCCCAAAGCCTGTGCTCCCATACTCATGAGGTAGACCACATTCTTCTCCTGGGCTCACGCAAAGATCAGAAGGTTTTCCCGTACAAGACTTCATATTTCCATTTGCCTTAGCATAAACTGCCATTTCATCTTCACCCATATTCATATCTGGAGCTGCAATGTATTCTTTAGGAGAGATATTTTTCAAAGATTTAGCAAATGCCACAATTAGTTTTTTCTTTTCATTAGTAGAAATTTCTCTATCATCCGCAACGATTCCAGATTTTGCCCCACCAAAAGGCAAATTAGATAATGAACATTTTAAAGTCATAGCCCTAGCAAGTCTTGAAACTTCTTCAACAGTAACAGAGGGAGTCATTCTTATTCCACCCTTTCCAGGTCCTCTTTTGGTGTTATCAATAACAACAAAACCCTTCATCCCAGATTTGGAGTCATAAACTTCAACTATTTTTTCAGGACCTAACTCGTCATGTATCACCATATCTACTCTTTAATTTTTTGAGGTTTATATCTTTTTTGTTTGGTAATCCAAAACTATTTAAATAAAATTTTTAATTAAGTTTTATGGAAAATTATATTTTGATCTTACTACTAGTTCTATCACTTTTAGGAATGACAAATGCATCTTATTTGATAATAAGTCGTTACAATAAAAAACCTTTAGCATGTCCAATAAATCATCAATGTAACGAAGTAGTACAGTAAATGGTCCAAAATATTTTATATAAACAATGATATATCATTGGATTATTATTTTACATTTTTTTATTATTTGGAATAATTTTTATAAGAATAATTGAAAATAGCACAATTTCCTTGCCGATTATGTTATCTGCTATCTTAGCATTACTATTTTCTATATTCCTAACAATAATCCAACTGTTTGTTCTTAGAAAAAAGTGTTTTTATTGCCTTACTTCGGCAGTAATCAATTTATTTATTTTTTTAATCATAATATTAAATTAAAATCCAAAAAGGATCATCAATCCCATAATAAACATAACTATATCTTCTACTAGAGTAAATCTAGTTAAAGGAATCTTGACCTTAGCACCAAGACAAGCACATCTTATCTTATCTTTACTAAATATATTTTTTCCAATGCCTATTGAACCAATTCCCATAATCAAAACTGTAAGTCCTGCAGCATACATAATTTGAAATTTAAGTAAGAACATAATTCCCAATAATAATTCAATAAATGGATAAATATACAAATAACTTCTGCTCTTAGCAGCAACTAGATCGTACTTAGCAAACATATTAGCAAATCTTCTTAGATCTATTAATTTTAATCCTGAAAGAAGTAAAAAAACAATTCCCATAAATGGCAACATATAACCAGAAAAATAAACTCCTATTGCAACAGCAACAAGAACAAAAGATAAGAATATTTCAATAAAATGACTTTCTTTCTTCCCTTTAAACTTAGTTAAGCACTGGTTACTACAAAAGAAATATTTATTGTCCAGAGATAATCCACTTTCTTTTGCTTCTTTTGGATCAACTTCCATTCCGCAAATTGGATCTTCTTTAGTTTCCATATGCTTGCAAGTTTTCTAGGCTTTCAAAATAGTAAACATTTCCTTCAAAGTCTGCACCAGTTACTGCAGTAGCTTTATCTACAGAGTTTTTACTTACAGGATCAATAGCAACTCTTGAAGAAGGATCATTTTCTAATTTTGCCTTACAGCCCATGCAACAACCATAATAAGTAAGTCCATTTACTTCAACAGGTATTTGAGGAGTATTATACAAATTATTATTTATCATACAAACATACTCTGATTCTACTTGCACTACACTATATCCTGTAACGTCTGATCCGTTGCCACATGAGGAAACTAGCATCAATAATCCAATCAAAATATAAGTTTTTAATTTCATCTTTCTAAATTACCTCCATTCATATCTAAGTTTTTCCTATGTTTATTTTACATACCGTCGGTTTAGATAATAAAATAATAGAAATTACAAGTAAAACCATAGAACCTATTTGTAACTCTAATCCTTTAAATGGGAGATCGGTTAAAGAAGCGGTAACTCCAAAAATCCCCAAAAATGCTGGAAATAATCCCACAAAACAAGCGGGGCAAGCACCTCCTAATAATCCTCCAAAAATCCCCAATGCTGTAAAACTTCCAGCCCCACTAAGCTGTCTGAGCTCTTTTAATTTCATTATAACCAAATTTAAACTAATTGCAACAAATATTCCTACAAAAATTGTTGCAATCAGACTAAGTTTACCTGATAAAGTAGAAAAAAGAAACATATAAGTGCCAGAAATACCGTTCACAAAAAAATTTAATGCAAGATATCCAATAAAGAAAATCATAAAATAATAACTATATGGCTTAGAAATAATTGATTTTTTTATTTTATCCAGATTCATTTTACTTTCTTGAAATCTAGTCCTTCATATAAGACTTCACTTATCAATTCTCTCAATTTCTCAATTTTAACTCTAGTTTGTTTCATTGAAGAAATTTCTCTTAATGTAACAGATTTATCCTTCAAACTATCATGATCTACAGTAACACAAAGAGTAGTTCCAACTTCGTCCATCCTTCTATACCTTCTACCTATGCTTCCAGATTGATCATAGGTACAAACAAATTCTTTATCCAGTTCATCAAATACTTCTTTAGCTAGTTTTGGCATTCCTTCTTTTTTCATAAGAGGAAATACTGCAACATCAATGGGAGCAACACCTGAAGGGAAGTATAACCAATCTCTTTTTCCCCCTTTTATTTTTTCTTCTCTTAATGATTCTTCAAGTAAACAGTAAGTTGGCCTTTCTAATCCAAACGCTATTTCAAGAATTCCTGGAGTTTCCTTTCCAACACTGAATTTAGATTTAGAAAATTCACCATGTCTTTTCAAATCATAATCTTTTCTATCATGGACTCCGCAAATTTCAAACCACCCAAATCTTTTGGTTTTAATTTCTATATCCCACGCATCCTCAGCATAATGTGCCAATTCGTTTGGATCATGTTGTCTTATTCTTATTTTATTTGGAGGGAAGCCCATATCCCTCACAATAGAGTAAGCAACTCCCAGTGTCCAAGCATATGTTTTCTTTTTCAGAATTTTCTTTTTTATGGCAGAACTAATTTTAATCTTAGAAATTTTCTTTCTAAATGGAACTAATGGAAGTGCAATTGAAGATAATTCATTATATCTCTCAAAGTTTTTTTCACTCTCTTTCAAAACAAACAGCTGGCCTTCTGCTTGGGTAAACTCTCTTGTCCTAAAAACTCCTTGCCTAGGACTTATTTCGTTTCTGTATGCCTTCCCTATCTGAAAAACTCCAAAAGGAAATTTAGTTCTAAAAAATCTATGATACTCTGGAAATAAAAGGTAAGTAGTTGTAGCAGTTTCTGGTCTTAAATATGCTTCTTGATCAAGACCTATTTTAGTTTTCATCATCAAATTGTATGAAGTAACAGAACCAAGTCCTCCCTTACAAGAAGAACATTTAATCTTTTTCTTATCTAAGATTTGTTTCAATTTTTCAAAACTTAGTCCTTCTATTTTTTCTTTAAGATATTTTTCTTTGATTAAATTGTCAACTCTAAACGCAGAACCACATTTAGTACATTTAGTCACAGGGTCAACAAAACCTTCAAGGTGTCCAGAAGCTTCCCAAACTTTTTTAGGCATGATCGTAGGACATTCAACTTCCCAAAAACCCCGAGAAACAAAACCTTTTCTTATAATAGTTTCAATTTTATTTTTTAATAATTTACCTAAAGGGCCCCAATCATAGAATCCAGAAACGCCTCCATGATAAGTGTTTGGACTAGGTCCCCAGATGAACCCTCTTCTTTTAGCCAAATCCATAACTTTGTCTTCAACCTTCATTAACATCTAAGAATTAATCTTATTTTTATAACTTTCGGAATTATAGTATTCTTTTGTAGGCACATTATCTGGAAAAGATAAATCTAAATTTTCTTTCATAAGAATATAGGTAGTAACGTGGCTTGAATTTGGAAGTTCTCCTTCTTTAGTCTCCAGATATTCACGTTTTAAGTTATACCATTTCCTAATATCTTCTTCACAACAACTCTTACCAAATTCCTTAACTAGATTTTCTATATTTTTTTCATGTTCACAAATTAACATTTTACCTATGCTTTTTCTCTGGGTGTTTTGTACTTAATGTGGCCACTCCAAGTATATCTTTCAATGCAATCATTTTAGGAACTTCTAATCTTGGACATGCAGTGTTTACCCAATAATCTATATCTGAAAAATCTTCTAATTTATCTATATTTAGGTGATTATCTATGAAAATATAAGCTTCCTTGCCACAAGTTTCTGAAAATTTTTTAGCTAATTTTAATTCTTCTTGACCTGGCTTAGTAGAAACCAAGATTCCTATTTTTTTTGAACTGTAATATTTGGCTAATTTTGCCTGTTTTTTCTTTTCAAGATTAGATAATTCTGCCTCACCAAGATTAGAAAAAGTTTTCATAATTGGATTAAAATGATAATAGTATTTAATTTTAGTTTTCTCAATTAATTCT
Organism: Candidatus Woesearchaeota archaeon; assembly: GCA_964344555.1. Lineage (GTDB taxonomy): Archaea > Nanobdellota > Nanobdellia > SCGC-AAA011-G17 > PNOQ01 > CAYFNK01. The sequence continues at coordinate 153,427 of CAYFNK010000001.1, forward strand.
AATGGGTGAAACATCCCGCTACCAACAAATAAAAATGCATCAACCTCATTTTTTACTGCTAAAGCCTTACTTGCATTACATCCAACTATTTGTCCTGCAATTACTACCTCGTGATTTTCTTTTTCTAAGTAATCCTTAATTTTCTCAAGAACTCCTACAGTTTGGATATTACTAACTATTCCTATCCTTTTTTCCTTTATTTTTATTAATTTTAAAGACTCAGTATCTAATTCAATGTCATACTTAGCATGTGCAAATAGGGTTTTTACTCCCCTAATCTCTCTAATTTCCATAGAAAAACAAAAAAACTTTATTTTAAAAATCCTTCTATCCTTTGATTTTTTTGAATTCTGCCTTATCGCTTACAATTGCAGAGTTTCCAGTAGTGTCCTCTATCACTATTTTTAAGGGAAGTTCTCCTAACTTAACTTTCCAAAGTTTCTTTAATAAATTTTTAGCAGTTTTTTTAGCTGAAGAATCCTCTGCACTATCTCTTTCTATTATCAAAACATCCTCAAATCTTTTTATTACTCCTTCGATATTGCTGATATATCCTTCAGATGCTTCTGCAGGTTCCACATTAGTTCTTAATGAGGGAAATTTTATTTTAGCAGACCCAGATTTCACAACTCTTACATTGAGATCAGCCTTAGATTCAATAGTAAAACTATACTTACTAGGTCCTTTGTTTTCTTCAGTTTCAACATCACTCTTACTAAAATCACAATCAGAACATTTCATAGAAAATAAATATACCTTACCAAAATAAGGGATATCTTTACCGTCTTCAGCCAATTCTAAAGTTTTCTTCAAACAGACAGGACAAGTTTGGTTTTTTAAGACTTCCATCTTTACATAAAAGAAATAGATAAATATAAAAAAGTTATTCTCCGAGGTCTTCGTCAAATCTGTCCTCTCTATGAATTCCTGCAAAACTAGGAGTAGCTACAAGCCAATCTTCTCCAAATCCGGCAACATCACCATCAATAACCTCGCATGTTTTTCTTATTTTGCTAACCGCCCTCTTAAGTTCTACCATGTCTTTTTCCTTAAGTGGCTTGATATTGATTAATGCAATAGTATAACCTTCTCTTAATGAATCCAAGGCAGGTTTAATATCTACAAAATCTTCAACTATAAATGGTCTTACTATAATTCTAGATTTAGGACCAGCTTTAATTTCTGAATCTAATTCAACATAATCTTCATTAAATTGATCCGGAAAGTCATCATTGTAAGAACTATCTTTAGAAACAATCTTATTGATAAAATTTGATATTCCCTCTTTCATTCTAACACAAGGTAAACCTAGAAAATATATAAACATTTCTATTGTTGGATACCCTCTAATTTAGAAAATAAATCCCATAGCCGTGTTTTAGTATCCATAGGGATATTAGGGTCTTCAGCAACATCGTCCAATTCTTGAATAGACCTATCTACTCTAAGTGACAAATTTTTATTTTCCTCAAGGAGAACAGAATGAGCATTTTTTATTTTGTTCCTGACATTTTTAGGAATCATGATGTCTTTTTGTAAATATGTCAACAATTCTAATACTTCCGATAACTGTTCAGGATCATTCATTTTTAATCTTAATTTTTTTCTGAATTTCTTCTACTTCTTCTCTTAATTTTTCTTCTTGCTTATTAAAATTTTTAAGTTTAAGATCTAATATTTCTTTTTTAGAGGAAAGGTCTTTCTCTAATTCAGATTTATCAACAGATAGCACAACTCCTCCAACTATTTTGTAGGATTCTTTGGCATCTTTTAATTCATTTAACGCATTGTCAATTTCAAGTAGTTGAGTTTGAAAGCCATGCTTTTGCATAGCAATATTGTGCATTTTTTGATCAACAGCTTGTAATTCTGCTATATTTTTTTGAGTTTCTTTATCTAAGTTTTCCATTTTAAACAGCTTTTACTTTTTTTGTTATTACTCTCGGCTTAAACAATATTTTAGAACCGCAATAAGGGCATCTAATTCTTTTCTTTACATAACTAGATGTAACTTTCTTTCCACAACTAAAACATTTATATTCTACCATTTTTAATTCAGAGAATATGCCTTGCCAGCGAATTTGGTGTCACATTTGTTACATTGCCAAATTCCATAGGATACTCTTTTAACTTTATTTTTTAAACATAAGGGGCATTTATATTTTTGCTTTTGCTTAGCTTCTACTTCTGAAAATTTTTCTTTCAATCTTGAACCATATCTTGGTCCAAATCTTCCTGCACTATTTGATCTTTTTTTTGCCATGTTATTAAATGGGACTACCCGGATTTGAACCGGGGTCGTCAGGTCCCAAACCTGAAAGGCTAACCAAGCTACCCCATAGCCCCGATATGATTGAGACTATAAGGTTTTGTTTTTAAGCGTTTTGATTATTCTTCTCTTCCTTAACTTCTTCCTCAGGTTTTTCCCCTCCTTCCTTGGCTTCTCCCTCTTCAGCCGGCTTCTCTTCTTCATTCTCTTCTGCTTCTAAAATTTCCTTTTCTTTATTTAACCTAGCTCTGGTTTCAATCAGCTGTTCTTCTAATATTTTTTTCTTTTCTTCACTAGTTTCAGTTAAACCTTCATCTATTTCCTTATCATATTTTCCTTCATCTATGTCTTTACAAGTTTCCCCTGGTTCTTCTCCTTCAACAAGAATCCCCAAAGGCCCACAACTTCCAGTAACAGATTTAACTGCAGATTTCAAATTATTGACTAACATTGAATCTTTTTTCATTTTTGATATTTTGATTATCTGTTCGATAGAAACATTTCCTGTTTTTTCCAAATGGGGCATTCCTGACCCCTTATCAATTCCTATTTCTTTCTTAATCAATTCAGAAACAGGCGGAGATCCAATCTCCAGATCAAACTCTTTTGTCTCAGTATCTACAACTACTTTCACAGGTAATTTCATGCCCTTCATATCTGAAGTTTTTTCATTAATTTTGTCTAAAATTTCTTGAATATTAATTCCCAAAGGTCCAAATGCCTGACCCATTTGTGCTCCTGCACTAGCTTTTCCACCTTCTACAATAAGTTCAACAATTTCTTTACTCATCTTCTTCCTCTCTCCTTATAACTTTTATAGAATCTAATTTAGTAGTTATAGGAATTGAAACAGCAGCTTCCAAAAGCTCAACCACTACTTCTTCCTTCATTTTATCAATTCTTATTACCTTGGCCTTTTCTCTCTTGAAAGGACCGTCTATTAATTCAACAATATCATTAACTTGAATATTAATTTGCGCACGAGTTTGTTCAAGCATAGATTCAATTTCAGAATATTCCAAAGGTTTTCTTAACAATTCCTTTGCATATGGGACTCCTTGAAAAGATTGTTCCGCGTCTTCTCTAGATCTAGCCTCTAGAAAGATATATCCTCTAAGTCCATGAGGCCTTATAATACTATAAACTTCAAGACCATGTCTGTCTACATTTGCAGAAACAAAATCTAAAACTTGATCTTCTCTATTAGCAGTTGTTCTTAATGTAAAAATTTTGTTTTCCATTCTTAACCCAATAATTTCCAACTAATGTGAATAGCAAAGCCTATTGCCCCTATTATGGCTATACCTATTCCGGATACCTTAACTATAACTTTAAATTCTTCTTTTGAAGGTTTTTTTGTAACTTTTAAAACTCTTTTTGACTGTATAGTAAAACTCTTCAATCTCGAAAGCATATTTTTTTTAATTTCTTGTTCCATTATCTACTCCGATATCAAATTACAGAGAATTTATTCTAGGAGAGAAAAATGTTAATTTAAAAAACTTTCTATAAACTAAAAATTAAAAAAATTAAAGGAAATCGATTCCTAGTTCTTCTTCAA
>CAYFNK010000002.1:0-65906 GCA_964344555.1 Candidatus Woesearchaeota archaeon
GTCTAACCATAAAACTTTTAAAGGAAGTATTTTTGTAGGATTCTATTATGGAAGGCGTTATTGTTAATTATAGAGGAAGTCATAAAACTCAACATCCTAATCAGATGATAATTAAAGTAGATGGAGTTGATTCTAAAGAAAAAGCTAAAGAATTAGTTAAGAAAGAAGTTATTTGGGAAACTCCTGCTAAAAAACAAATGAAAGGAACAATTCTAAAAGAACATGGAAACAAAGGTGCTGTAAGAGTTAAATTTAGTCCTGGTCTTCCTGGACAAGCTATTGGAAGTAAGGTAAAAATAAAGTAAAATGGCAACGTTAAGAAAAGGTAAATGTTATAGAGAAGTTAAAAGAGCATATACTAGAAAGTCCAAATATAAGAAAAAAGGATTTGTTAAATCTACTGCTGCGATTAAGATAGTTAAATACCATATGGGAGATACTAGTAAAGAGTTTAAAAAAACAGTTAAGTTAGTTTCTAAAGATAAATATCAAATTAGGCATAATGCTTTGGAGTCTTGTAGAATTGTTATGAATAGACAATTAATTAAAAAGTTTGGTCCGAAAGGATATCATATGTTTATCAATGTTTTTCCACATCATATCCTAAGAGAAAATAAAATGCTTACGGGTGCTGGGGCTGACAGAATGCAGTCGGGTATGAAACATGCATTTGGGAAAGCCATGGGGAGTGCTGCACAAGTTAAGAAAGGAACTACGTTGTTTACAATTATGGTAGATAATGAAGAAAGATTTGTTTCTGATCTTATGAAGAAAGTTAAAACTAGACTTCCTGGACCTGTAATGGTTGAAGTTGCTTAAATTATCAAAACCTTTAAATAATTCTTGAAGTTTTTCTAATTAAAGAGGATGGTAAATTGTATTTGGATAAAACAGATTTCTAAGGATGATATTCCTTTAGTTGGAGGTAAAGCTTCTAATTTAGGCGAGTTAGCGAGTAATAAATTTCCTGTTCCTGGGGGGTTTGTTGTAACGGCTGAAGCTTATAAATTATTTTTAGATAAAACGGGAATACAAAAAGAAATTAATGAAATTCTAGATAAAACTGATATTAATAATACTGATGAATTGAAATCTTCTTCTGAAAAAATACAAGATTTGATTCTATCTACAGATATGCCTCCAGAAGTTAAATTAGATATACAAAAATATTACAAAAACGTTAATACTGGTACAGATATAACAACTTTGCCTGCTAAAGCTGCAAGTTTGATTAATGTTGGAAGAGACTTACCTTTTGTTGCTGCAAGAAGTAGTGCAACAGCTGAGGATTTACCAAGTATTTCTAAAGATGAAGATATTTTAGTTAAGATCAATAATAGGATGTATTTTAGGAGAATGGAGGAAATTTATGATATTGTTGGAACTGGAGAGAATTATATCATTGAAATTCCAGCCATGGTGAACAATAAAATAGAATGGGTTAAAGCTAAAAGGCTTTACAAACATAAGGCTAATAACGATAAGATATATAAAATTGTTACTGAAACTGGAAGAGAAGTTATTGTCTCTCCAAACCATACGTTAATTGTATTAGATGAGAATAAACTAGAGCCTAAAGAAGTAGAGTCAATATATTATTTGAGAGGAGATGAAAAACTACCTGCAATAAATAGTTTACCAATAATAGATCTTAAGCAGGATAAAATAGATATACTTGATTATATTGATCCTGAAGGTGTTGTTAATAATAATGGTGTTCTAAAAATTGTTAATAATTCAAATAATTGGAAGATTCAGCAAGGATTATCAAGAAAATTAAAAATAACTAAAGATTTTGCTTATTTTTTAGGAGTTTATTGTGCAGAGGGATCATTATATGGAAATAATGAAATTATAATTACAAATAGTGATAATAAAGTTATGAAAAGAATAATTAATTATACTTCTTCTTTAGACTTGTATTCTGGTCAAAAAATAAATAAAAATAGTTTAAGAGTATATAACAAAATATTATTAAAATTTCTTAAATCAGTATCTGGTAAACCAAACGATTCCATTTCTGTAAAGGGAAAGTTATCTAGAAAGAAAAAAGTTCCAGAATTTATTTTTGGATGGAATAAAGAATTGATTGGTGAATTCTTAAGGGGTTGTTTTGATGGAGATGGGTTTCCTGGAAAAAATGTTCTCCAATATACTTCTACTTCAAAAAGATTAATTAGTGGAATAATCAAATTACTTGAAATGCTTGGAATAAGATGGTATTTAAGAGAAGTTAGGAGTACAAATTCTTATGACTTGACTATAAGTCCAAAATCTTATGAGTTATTCTCCAAATATGTAAGTTTTGAAATTGATAGGAAAAGGAAAAGATTAGATAATCTTATTACTGATTTTAATAAGAAAAAAAATCATCCGGAATTTTTAGATAATATTAAAGTATCTAAAAAACTATCTTCTAAGATTAGGGATAAATTTGAAGAATCATTAATTAAAAATAATGTAAAAAAATATTTTTGTAATTTGTGTAATTTAAATGTTAAAAAGACTAGTTATAATAGAGGAAGATTGAGATTTTATTGTAGAAATTGTTCTAAAGTTTTTTATGAAAATGATGTAATTTGTAAAAATATAAAAAAACACATAAATTATGATGAAAAGGGGAGATTTGTTAAAAATTCAATTCCTTGGAATAAATCAAAAATAAATAAAAAATTAAGTTTTGATAAATTTAGAAATCACTTAGATAGAAATAATATAAATTATTCTTTACATGATTCGGTGAAATGGGATTCGATTAAATCTATAGAAAAAATAAATTATGATGATTATGTTTATGATTTTTGTGTCCCTGGAGTTGAGAACTTTGCTGCAGGAGTTGGAGGAATAATTACGCATAACTCTGCTAGTTTTGCTGGGCAACAAGCAACGTATCTTAATATTAAGGGACAAGATAATGTAGTTCAAGCAGTACACCAATGTTGGGCATCCCTTTATACTGCAAGAGCTATTTATTATAGAGAAACTAATAATTTTGAGCATGCAAAAGTATACATTGCAGTTGTTGTTCAGAAAATGGTTAATTCTGAGAAGTCTGGTGTTATGTTTACTATTGATCCTGTCACTAATGACGAAAACAAAGTTATAATTGAGGCTGGTTTTGGATTAGGGGATGCAATTGTTTCTGGAGCCATATCTCCGAATAGATATGTTGTTGACAAAAATAATTGGGCCATTATGGATAAAAAGATTCCAGGGCAAGATTGGATGTTTACAAGAGATATTAATACTGGAAGAACTAAAAAACAGGCGCTAAGTGATGATAAATCTAAGAAGCAAGTACTAAGTGACGGAGAAATTGTTGCTTTGGCCAAACTTTCTAGAAAAATAGAAAAACATTATGGAAATCCTCAAGATATAGAATATGCGGTAGAGGATAATAGGTTATATATTGTTCAAACTAGGGCAGTAACTACTCAGAAAAAAGTTGAAGAAGTTAAGGAAGAAGTTAAGGAAGAGATTGAAGGAGAAGTTGTTTTAGAAGGACTATCTGCTTCTCCAGGGGTTGGTTCTGGTCCTGTTAAGATTGTTCATGGTTTAGAAGATTTGAATAAGATTGAGAAAGGAAATATACTAGTTACTAAAATGACTAATCCCGATATGGTTCCTGCTATGGAAAGAGCTTCTGCTATTGTAACTGATGAAGGAGGAAGTACCTGCCATGCAGCTATAGTAAGTAGAGAGCTAGGTATTCCTGCTGTAGTTGGTACCGAAAAGGCTACACAAGTTCTGAAGGAGAATACTATTGTTAGTGTAGATGGTTCTTCTGGTAAGATTTATTCTGGAAAGGTTGAAGTTGAAGAAAAAGAAGAAATAACAATTGAAGATGTAAATGTTGATACTGTTACTAAGATTAAAGTTAATGTCGATTTACCTCAGGCTTTGGAAAAGGCAAAATCTACTAATCCCGATGGAGTAGGTTTGGTAAGATTGGAATTTATGATTGCCGAAAAGGGAGTCCACCCTGCTAGGTATATTAGAGATGGAAGACAACAAGAGTATACTGATTTCTTAGTTTCTAGATTGAGAGACATTGCTCAAAGTTTTGAAGGAAAACCAGTTTGGATTAGAACTTCAGATATCAGGAGTGATGAATATAGGGAGTTGGAAGGTGGAGATATAGATGAAAAGGAATCTAACCCTATGATGGGATGGCATGCTATTAGAAGAGGATTGGATGAACAAGGAATATTAAAGGCTGAATTAAAGGCTGTAAAAAAGTTAAAAGAAGAAGGTTTGAATAATATTGCAGTTATGTTGCCGCTGATTACTCATGTCGAACAAGTTACTAGAACTAAAGATATAATGAGAGATATGAGTTTAGAATGTGATTTAGGAATAATGGTTGAAACTCCTGCAGCTGTTGAAATAATTGATGAGTTAGCTAGCACAGGAATAAAATTTGCAAGTATTGGGTCAAATGATTTGACGCAATTTGTTTTAGCAGTTGACAGAAATAATGCCAAGGTTCAAAGTTTGTATAATGAATTACATCCTGCTGTTTTGAAACAAATTAAAAGAGTTGTTAAGAGATGTAAGGAATTAGGTGTCGAATCCAGTATTTGTGGCCAGGCGGGTTCTAATCCTGAAATGGCTAAACAGTTAGTAAAATTTGGAATTGATTCTATTTCTGCCAATATTGATGCAGTTGGAAAGATTAAGAAAATAGTTGCTGAAGAAGAAAAAAAGATGTTATTAGATGCAGCTAGAAGAGAATGAAAAAGTGTCCTAAGTGTAAATCTAAAAATATAACTTTACATATGGCAGGAATGTCTGGAAAGTATAAATGTAAAGACTGTTTTTATGTTGGTCCGTTAATTTTAGAAGAAGAGTAATCTTGTCATAGACTATAAAAGAATTTATAAGCTGAAACAAAATTATACGTGAATGAGTAATTTATTTCCTTTTGATAATCATAGAGAGAGTCAAGATAGATTTATGAAAGTTGTAGAAACTGCATTAGAACATAAAAAAGATGTTTTAGCAGAAGTACCTACTGGAGTTGGAAAAACTGCTGCAGTATTAACTCCGGCATTAGAATATGCAATTAAACACAATAAAAAAGTACTATTTCTAACTTCTAAACATACTCACCATAATATTGCTATAGATACTTTGAAGAAAATAAAAAATAAACATAATATCAAACTTCAAGTTGCTGATTTCATTGGAAAAGTTTGGATGTGTGCCAGACAAGAGATAGATCCAAGAAATGCAAGTAATTTTAGAGATTATTGTAAACATCTGATTGAGAATAAAGATTGTAAATATTATGAAAACTTTCATAATAAGTCTAATTTCTTTTCCAATAAATTATTAACGGATAATTTAAAGAAAAATCTTTATCATGTTGAAGAATTAATTAACGAATGTAGAAATGCTAATGTTTGCCCTTATGAGGCAGCAAATAAACTTGCAAAAGAAGCAAAAGTTGTTATTGCAGATTATTTTCAAATGTTAGATTCTGGAATAAGACAAGCTTTCTTAAAAAAATTAAATGTTGAAATTGAAGATTGTATAATTATATGGGATGAGGCACATAATTTACCTTCTAGGGCCAGATCTTTGTTGAGTGACACTCTAACTGAATTAGGTTTAGAAAGATGTTTGAACGAATCTGTCAAGTTTAATTTAGGATTGGATGAATCTGTACTTGAGATAAGGAATAAATTAGGTAAGTTAATGGATAAGTATAATGGGAATGAAGTTTTGATTAGAAAAGAAGAATTTGGAGATATTCATGAAGATTTTATTGAAGACCTTAGAGAAGCTTCTGAAGAAGTTTTAGAAAAACAACCTCTTAGTTCTCTTCGTTCTTTAGCAAATTTTTTACAACTCTGGAATGTAGATGGTAGAGAGTATTCTAGAATATTAAGTAAAAAGAAAACTAGGCTTGGAAAAGATATTATTTCTCTAGAAAAAAATTGTTTAGATCCTGCAGTTATTATGAAAGATGTTGTAGAGGGAGCTCATTCTAATATTTTTATGAGTGGAACGTTGTACCCATTAGATATGTATGAAAATATATTTAATTTGAAATTTCCTATGAAATTAGATTTCCAAAATCCCTATCCTAAAGAAAATAGATTAGATTTGGTTCTTCCATTGATTAGTACTAAATATAGTATGAGAAGCGAAGAAATGTATGAACGAATTGCTAAGCATTGTAGAAATCTTGTTAATGAAATTAAAGGTAATAAGATATTTTTCTTTCCCAGTTATGATATGTTAGCTAGAATTAGAGTTTTTTTTGATAATGAAATTATAGTAGAAGAACAAGGAATGGATAAACAAACTAAAGAAGCGTTGTTAAATAGATTTAGAATGTCAAGCAATAATGTATTGTTTGCAGTTAGTGCAGGAAGTTTTGGAGAAGGAGTAAATTTAGAGGGCGATGCTTTGTCGGGAGTTGTAATTGTAGGTATACCTTTTGCTAAGTTTGATCTAATCTCTAAAGAGTTAACTAGATATTACGATGAAAAGTTTAACAAGGGACAAGATTATGGTTATGTATTACCTGCTTTTACTAAAGTTTTACAGAATGCGGGAAGATGTATAAGAAGTGAGAAAGATAAGGGAGTTATTGTTTATCTAGATGAAAGATACGCATGGAATAATTATACTAAATATTTTCCTAGTTCTATAAAATTAAAAAGATCAGATAATTATGAATTAATTAGAACGTTTTTTAGTGACTAATCACTGCGTAGTAGTTAAATTAGTAAGTTTTATAAACCCTTCGTGAAACCTATATTTTACAGAATATACTTTAAAACCTTGGGAGAAAAAATGAAAAAAATATTGAAAAAAGTTGTTGTTCCTGTTACTGCAGGACTAATTGCTCTTAATGGAGCTAAATCACAAGATTCGCTAAACGTTTATCTTAATGTTGAACAAACTGATTCTACAAGTTTAGTTTTACCTGGTTCTACTACTATAAAAGAAGGTGAAAATTTGAAAAAAGATAGTAGTTTAAATATGGAGTCAGATAGTGCTGGTTTTTCAGTTCAAGATACAACTATTTATGATACTTTAATAAATAGTGATAATATGCCTTTTCAAAGAGTTATTTCACCTAAAGATAGTTTGATCTCTAAGGGATATAAACTTGAAGCTTTAATTAAAGATAATTATGATAATAAAATCTCATTATCTGACAAAGATAAAATAATAATAAATAAAGCTTATGAAACGATTACGGACAGTACAGGATCAAATAAATATGATCTTAGTCCAAGTACAGTTTCTAAATTATCTGAAATTAAAGATGCTATTGATTTAGAAGATGCTGTTGAAAATTTAAAAGAACATATTGGTGATGAAAAAAGTTTCAGAGATGATTCTAGGGAGGGAACCTTGACTACTTTACCAATAGTTTCGGAGTTATATGGTAGACTTAAGAATAAAAAATCAAAAAGTGAATTAACAGAAGGAGTTTTAGATAAAAGTAAAACCTATCTTAAAGATTTACATAAATCTACTCTTAATTTCTTAGAAGAGGAGTATAGTGATGGGGTTTATGCTCCTGGACTAAGTAAATCTGCTAAGAATAATTTAGAAGAAACTCTTAATTACGGTAGCGGAATAGTTAAAGAATGCGATAAAATTTTAGGTTTGAAAACTAAAGTTCCTGAGATAGATCTTAAAGCTAAATCTCTTTTTAAGAAAAAAAAACCGTTCTATAATAAAGACATTAATATTGCAGTCTCAAAAGATGCAGATGCTATTAGTCTAGGTTATAATTACTTTTTAACGCCTAAGGTTGGTGTTGGTATTGAAGTATTTGATCAATTTGCAAATTTGTCTGAGGATTTTTACAAAGAAATAATTAACATAGAAGATATAACTAATCTTGGTACTTCTGAAGTTTATAGATTAAATGATTTAGGTGAAGTTGCTAGAGCAGGTGTATTAGGAAATCTTGTTCTTAAGTATGGAAGATTAAGTGTTAATGGTGGAGCAGGTGTTGAGTTTTCATACAAAAACCACACTAAAACCAATGGCCTTAGTCAATATGATACAGAAGGTAATACTTTGATTAATGCAGTTGATCCTTCAACAGTTACTAAAGTTCTTGATAAAGATTTTATTTTTGGTCTTGGTTTAGATGTTGATTTAACTTCAAGACTTTCTTTGGGAGCTTATTCTAGGGTTAAACTAGATTCATTCAAAGAGGGGTTACCTAAAGATGCTGGCCTTGGATTAAGAGCTAGTTTCAAACTAGGTAAAGATAAAAGAAAATGAAGAAGAAATTAGGGCTTTTATTTATATTAGCACTACTAGTGTCTAGTATCTTTGCAGGTTTTGTTAGCGCCGCTATTGGTGTAACAAGTAATTGGGAAGATGGAAGTAATTCCTTGGAGTTAGAACAAGGAGAAGATGCTCAATTTTTAGTTTGGTTTACTTCTACAACTCAAGAAATTAATTATGAAGTTAGACTATATGATTCAAATTGGAGTTATAATGTTATTAATTCAGATAGTTTAAACGCTTATACATTTAATGATTATTTAAGTTTGGATACTTCTAATTTAGAAGGAGATTATACTCTTAGAGTTATGGCTAATGATGGTGTTAGCGGTTACGATTATGTTGATTTGTCTTTAACTGTTAATATTGAAGAGATTATAGAAGAAAATAATGCTCCAAGTACTCCTACTGGCTCTAGCTTGTCTGGAGATGTTTATGTGGGAGATACATTATATGCTTATGGTGCCGGTAGTACTGATGTAGATGGAGATAGTATAGAGTACCAGTATAATTTTATGAGCTCAGGTTGGTCTTCAAGCAATAGTTTAATAATTACTCAAGATTTAGCTCATGATGAAATAACTGTTGATATTAGGGCTTTTGATGGAGAAGATTATTCTCCTTATGAAAGTTTGTACACTACTGTTTTGAATAGTTTACCAATTGGTCAAGATTATAGTTATGAGATTACTCTTGGAGAAACAGTTTCTGAAACTCTTTCTTCTAGTGATTCAGACGGAGATAATTTAGTATATTCTATAGTTGATTTACCTCAAGCTTTTCTATTTACTTTTTATTCAACTGGAGAGTTTAGTTATGTTTCTTCATTTAGTGGAGAAGATAGCTTCACTTACAATGTTTATGATGGTTATGGATATTCAAGTACTTATACTGTTAGTATAACGATTAATGAGGATATTGATGGAAATAGTGCTCCAGTTATAGACTCTATAAATGATCAAGAAGCTGTTTGTGAGAATACTTTTAATTTACAAGTTAATGCAAATGATGTAGATAATGATAATATTACTTACTCTGATGATTCTGGATTGTTTGATATAGGTTCTGATGGTTTAATTTCTTTTATCCCTTTATGTTCTGACGAAGGAAGTCATTTAATTACAATAACTGTTAGTGATGGCAATTTATCTGATACTGAAGAATTTAATTTGGTAATTACAGTTGAAGAAGATGAAGATGACGATACTTCTGATGATGATGAAGATGTTTTAAAAGAAGTAATGGTATATGGCGTTTGTAGTGACGATGGTAATGGGGATAATATCGGTGTTAGAATTGTTATACTTCATATGATGAATGATAATGGAGTTATAGTTTTCTCACAAACTACGGAACAAGAATGTTATATTGAAGGTTATGGAAATGTTGATGAAGTACAAGAGTATGTTCAACCAAGTACTTCAAATGTTGGAATTATTATTCTTACTGCCTTGATATTCTTAGGCATTACTAGTCCAATTATATCTTATTTATTTAGAAAGATTTAGTATTCGTATGGATCATCTAAATCTAATTCTCCATCTTTATTTATGTAAGTATTAGTTAATTCTCTTATTTCTATTGTCGAATCTCCATTAGATAAAGTAGATACTATGTCTACGTTGTATCCAGTACATTTGCAAAACACACTCATTTCTTCTGCAAGATCTACTTTTATTCCTTTATCTGTGCACAAATCTGGATGATTTTTGTATGCTTGTATTATGTACTCTCTGAAGTTCCTTCTAAAATCATCAGAAAGATCAGAATAAATGTGTTCATTAACTTTTATGGCTAATTTTCCATCAGAATCTAAACGCATTATGCTCTCCAACTTCATTGGATGAACTATTAGTATTGTTTAACTTAAAAATATTATTATAGTATTAACTCTAATTTATTTCCGTATAATCTTTTTAAACTTTCAATTGTTTTTAGTTTCAAATTATTTTCTTTTAGAAGTTCTTTTGTTACTAATGTGTTTTCTAAATCGTTGATATTAGATTTTTCTAATTTTTCCATACTTCCATCTTTTTTGAGTTTTGCTTTTCTTACGGATTTTCTTGTTTTACTATCTTCAACTATGAATATTGAATCATCTAGTAATATTATGTCTCCTCTTTTACTTCCTGCTTTAAATCTAATCTTTGCTTGTTCAATTCCTAAAAATTTCTTTCTTTGCATATGTTGATTTAATACTCTTACATATGTTCTTAATTGTCTTTTTAGTTTTTCAAGTTCTGATTTTGTTAATCTGTGTTTTTTGAAATCTTTCTTTGCTTTTTCAAATGAATTATAATCTTCTGCCAAGCTTTCAGGTAGTCCTTCTTGTTGACAGAATTTTCTCATTGCCAATGTAAAATTTGTTGATTTTATTTTCGCATCTGTTAGAACGTCTTTTGTAACTTTATTAACAGCGTCGCCGATTTTCTTGAAACTTTCTTTTTCTCTCTTTTTCTCTATTTGGTTGAATAGTTTTTTAATTCTTTTAAGATAATCTTCTACGTCTTTTAGTAATTTATCCACTTCTGCACCAGATATATTTTTGATTTTACCGTGTTCCATGTCTTTGAAGAATTTAATTATTCTTTCTAGAGTGTTTACATATTTTTGTTCTAGAATTTTTTCTTTCTTTACAAATATTTCTTCTAAGAGTTTAACTGTCTCTTTCGGAGTTGGTGGTGCTATTCCGTGCAACATTAGAGCTGCTTGTGATGGGTTTAGTGTTGCGTAGTAAAGGTCTTCACCTGCAAGCATTAGAAGTTTTTTCTTTGCTCTATCTAGTAAACTTTCTCCTACGTTCATGTGCATTTCAATAGATTCTGGAGAAGGCTTTATTCTTCCCATTTTAAGCAATAGTCTCCAAGGACTGAATACTCCTCTGTCATATAGTGGAACTCCGTCCCTAAGGAATGTGAATATAACTGGATGTGCATCTTTTACAGATTCCCAGAAATCAGTTAGAATGTAAGTTTGAACGTGGAATTGTTTTTTTACTCCTGTTATTGCACTAGCTTCGAAAGCCATAGTTTGAATTAATTGTCTAAGCTTTTCTTTTAGTTCTCCCCTTGTCATTCTTTTTACATCTGTGTCATCAACTACAATGTAAACATCTATATCATTTGATTTTTCTCCTCTGAATAATGATCCTGCAGCGATGTAACTAACTATGTATTTTTCAAATTTCTTTATGGTCATAGTTTTGTGAACTTCTGAAATCTTTAGTGCTGCTAAAAAGTCCATTGGATCATAAAGAATTCCTGAAATTGCCATTAATTGTAGAACCTCATATTTGCCGTCGAATAAAGATTCTTTAACTTCTGATACTAAGTTTATTTCCAACCATAAATTTTGATCTATAGAATTTGCTATTTTGATTAAGCTTGCTGAAGTTTTGTCTTTTAGTTTAAAATCTGGTGTTTTTTTTGATTTAGAATCGTCAAGAACTATCAGTACATTGATTTTATTTTTCTCTTTTTCTATTTGTTCCTTTGGCAAGCCCCTTAATTCTTCAGGATTTATCTTTTTAGGTGGAAGTAAGGCTATTCCCAGTAAATCTTTTTTGTAAGATTTGATTGCTAAATTTTTGAATTTTTCTAGCTTTTTTTCAAATTCTTTTTGATTTTTAGTTTTTGAAGAATTCTCTTTGTTCATGTTCTAAATCGGGTTGATTTAATATATAAAGGTTTTCATGAAAGATATAGAAACTTTTTTAAAAAGATTATCGTCTATGAATCTATTATGAGCCTGTGGCGTAGTGGTAGCGCATCGCCCTTACAAGGCGGGGGTCGCCGGTTCGAATCCGGTCGGGCTCATATTCAATTACAAACATACTTAGAATACAAACTTAAAGCTTCTTTTTTTGTTTTTGATTTTATCATTACTTTATCTTTAAAGAAAGTCATATCTTTGTAAATGAATGATTTTCCTAAGTCTTTTCCTTTATATTTTTGTTTTAGTTTGTTATACTTAAAATCTCCATAAATTAGATAAGTATCTCTTCCACAAAATGAGATTATCTTTTGTTTTTTCTTTCCTGTTAGATATTCAAATTGTTTGTTACATGCAGGACAGTTCTTATTTTTCTTTACTTTTATTTTATCCAATGAATTATTTGTTAAATTCACAAAAATTAGATCTTTTTCATAATCTTGTTTTGTTAATATCTTTATTGCCTCACTCACCTGTAAAGATGAAACTAAAGTTGATGCAGAATTCATAACTCCAGAAGTTTCACAGGTTTCTAGATTTGATGCTTCTATTACAAAACATCTTAAACATGTCTTTTCAGGTATGGAATTGAAAATGTATCCTGAATTTCTAATTACCGCAGAATAAATCCATGGGATATTTTCTTTTATTGAATATTCGTTGATTAGAAATCTAGTTTTTAAATTATCCGTACAGTCTAATATAATATCTGCCTTAAGTAAGTTAATATTGTTTTCATCTAGATTATCAAAATATGATTTAACTTTAACTTTAGAATTTATTTTTTTCAAGTATTTTTCTACTACTTCTGCCTTTGGTTTGTTAACATCTTTTTCTGTAAATAAGTGTTGTCTTTGTAGATTTGATTCTTCTATGTAATCTCTATCTATTAGAATTAGATTACTAACTCCTGCTCTTGTTAAAAGCTCTGCAGAAGAAGATCCAGTTGCTCCTAAACCTACTATTGCAACTGTGGAATTAATTAGTTTTTCTTGATTTTCCTTTCCTAAAACCTTTTCTTGTCTTGAATATCTCATAGGTTTTTGTTGAATGTAAACGCTTTAAAATCTTACTTTTTCTATTATTTTTGTTTTTTTGGAAGAAAAAGATGTACAATATTGGTAAAATACCTATAGATTGAATAATAATCATTGATGCAAACCATATTCTTTGTTTATTTCTAGCTGCTCTCCATAATCCCCAAGATTTCCAGGGTAAAGCCCAAGCAATCGCTAGAATTATCCAAAATGTCTTCCAATCTAAATTTATCATAAGTATTTTTTAAAATTTAGTTTTAAATAATTTACTAATTAACCTCCAGAAATAACTGATAAGAACTTTACTTTATCTTTATCTTTTAGTTTTGAATCTTCTATTGCAATTTCATTATTTATTGTTACCAAGAATTCATTTAAACTAATATTTAGTTTTTCAGCTAATTCTTTGACTGTATCAGCTTCTACTTCGTGATTTTCATTTGTTCTTTCATTAAGTACTTTTATCATTGTTTCTGTATGGCGTTACTTTATTGCATTTATAACATTCATATAATTCTAGTATATTATCCATTTTGCTTTTATGCATTAAATACATATTTGGAGTTAAACATTTTTCACATTCTTTTATTTCCTTACCATCTAAAAATTTTTCTATTGTTTTCTCTAACATTCCTTGTTCTTTTAATTTATCTAAAACTTCTTCTTTTAATTCTTCTTTAAGTTGATATTTTTTATCCATTTTTTATCTTTTCAGCATAAATACAAGTTTGACATTTTTCTTTTGATGTTGGTTCTCCACAAATCTCACATTCATTTATCCCTTTGTTTTCTTTTGAGTATTTTTCTTTTAACTCTGGAAGTATTTCTAAGAATGAGTTTACTATTCCGTGTTTTGATCCTGAGTAAATCTCTTCCATCTGATTTATGAAGTTTCTCATCTTAGACCTGTAATTTAAGTGTGAGTACGGGCATTCGTTAAAATCTGTAGAAAGTTTGTTTAGATAAGCGTAAGTCATAACTTCTTTCTCTGTTACAAAATATAAAGGTTTAATTCTTCTTATGAAGTTTTTATTATCTGATAATCCAGTTATTGGTCCTAATCTTGCTGAGATTGTTAAGTTATTTCTAAATTGATTCATTAAGATTGTTTGAGATTCATCATCTAGATTATGTCCTGTTGCTAGTTTGTTTATCTTTAATTCTTTAGCTTTTGAGTTTAGTAAGTATCTTCTGAAAACCCCGCAAATGCTACAAGGTATTGTGTCTGTTTTTTTTACTATTGAATCTAACTTTTTGCCGAATGTTTCTTTGTAAGATGCTATGTGTAAATCTATGTTGTTTTCTTTACAGTATTTTTTTGCAAAAGTTAATGTTTTGTCCCTATATCCTTTAATTCCTTCGTCAATCGTTATTGCTACTAGTTTTGTTGTTCTTTGTTGTTTTGCTAATTGATTTAATATATGTAGTGTAGTTAGAGAGTCTTTTCCACCAGATAAGGCTACTCCGACTATATCTCCCTTTTTGAATAATTTATGAGTTCTAATTGTTTTCTTTACTTTTTTCTCAAAATAAGAAATAAAACATTTTTTACAGAGAGTTATGTGGCTATTTGTGAGTTTAATTACAGGTTTTTCTTTACATTTCTTACATGTCATAAGAAAATGGCCTAAAAATTGGCTTATAAAAGTTACTAAATGTTAGTTTATCTTGACAACTTGTCATAGACCAGGATATAGTATTTAAAGAAGAGATACTATATTTTTCTGTATGGAAGACTATTCCGTTTTATTAGAAGATAATTTTAGAAAAGATTTTTTGAAAAAAGCCATTAAAATTAAAGGCAGTCAATTTAAATTAGCATCTTATCTTAATTCTAAATTAGAAAGAAGAATTATAAGAGAAAATGTGAAAGATTGGTTAAATGGAAAACATTTCAATGGATGGGACATACTAATGCCCATTTCTGTGTTAAAAGAAATATGTCTGCTAAACAAAATTAGTATTGATAAGGTACTAGGTAATGCTATAAAATACAACCCTTCTTGGAAAAATCCTGGAAAGAAGAAATTCCTTGTAAAGAATAATGGAACAATTATTTTAAAAAAGAATAATAAACTGTTTATAGACCTAGCTTCGATTCTTCCTGCTAAATCTCTGGAATCTCAAAGATCTAGAAAGGAACTTCCTCTATTCTGCAAAATTAGGGAGAATAATATTTTTCTTTGGTCAGAAGCTTGTTGGAAGAAATCAAAGATAGAACTAAGGCGTTATATAGAATTAAACGATCTTTTTTTCAAAGGTTGCGCCATATATTTGGGTGAAGGAACTACAAAAACAAAAGGTGCTTCTAATATATCAATAAGTTTTGGAAATTCTGAACCTTCAATAAATAACTTGTTTCTTAAATGGTTAGATCTCTTTTTGATTAATTATACTCCAAAGTATGAGATTGAATATAATGGCAAATGTGAAGATAAGACTAAAATAGAAGGATATTGGAAACTAAATATTTGTAAATTAATAGATAAAATAAATATAAGGGAAAGAGTAAATTATGGTAGCAGGCTAGTAAATAATAGAGGAGTTTTAAAAATAAGAGTAAATTCTACCGTTCTGAAAGCATTTGTTATTAAATTACTTAATGTTTCAAAAACAATTGTATTAGATAATAAAGAATGGCGTATTTCTTATTTGAAAGGCTTATTGGCTTCTGAGGTCAGTTCCAGATAAAAGATTATATGACGTAACTGTTGGTGTCTTAGATAAAAACGAGAGATATTTTATTAAAAGATTATTAAGGAAACTTAATTTAAAATTTTGTGATGGAAAGAATCAATTACATATAACTCATTGGGATTCTTTTTGTAATCTAATTAATTATGATGCTTTTGAAATTCCTCACGAAAATGGTTTTTCCAAAAAAACTAGATTTTTGGAAGGATTTATGAACCGTTCAAAGACTAAAACTATTTGGAATTATAATTCCTTGGAAACATAGGGTCCTTCTAGTTTGTAACCGAGGTTATAATAGTACTCTCTAACTCCTATTCCAGATATTACTACAATTTTATTACAATCATTTTCTTTAGCAATTTTCTCTGCTTCTAACATTAATTTTTTACCTAGTCCATTGTGTTGTGATTCTTTTTTTGATTCATCTTCTAATGGGACTTGCTGCCCGTAAACATGAAGTTCTCTAACAATCAGAGTTTTATCAGTAATTTCTTTTCTGTGTGGCTTGTAAGGAATTCTTAATCTGCATAAGCCTAGTAAGTAGTCTTGACTTTCGTAAGATAAGAAGAATTCTTTTCCATTGCTTGCATCGTATTTTAGAACTTTTAATTCAGGTTTATCTTCTGAATTTAATTTTGATAATCCAACTTCCCTGCATCTTATACATTTACATTTTAAACCAAGCTCTTTCATTTTTTGGTTTAATTCTACTCTCGTGTTTGATCTAATCTTTCCAGTTTTGATATCTTTATGGTCGAATTGTCTCATTATTCTCATAATTCTACAGTATTCTGGAACTTCGTTTTTTAATCTACAAATTAAATCAATCATTTCTTCTTCTGTATAAAGTTTGAACTCTCCTTTTAGATATTGTCTGTACATTGGAGTATCTTCCATTAATTGTAGGGGGTAAATCTTTAATTGGTCTGGTTTAAAATCTTGATTTGAAAATAATTCTTTGAAAACTTCTAAATCTCTTTTTGGAGTTGAACCAGGTAAACCTGGCATCATATGATAACCAACTTTAAATCCGGAATCTTTTAGTAATTTTGTAGATTTTATTACGTCTTTTAGAGTATGTCCTCTGTTTATTCTTTTATACACTGAGTTGTCTAAGTGTTGTACTCCTAATTCTACTCTTGTACAACCAAAATCTAACATTCTGTCAATATGTTCCTCAAATGCCCAATCTGGTTTCGTTTCTATACACAATGCTACACATCTATGTTTTGCGGTTTCGTTTAGCTTCTTTGCTTCTTCTAATGTTTCTGACTCTTTTTCATTTAAACCATCAAAAACTTTTTTTATAAATTCATATTGATAATCTTCAGGATATGCTAGGAATGTTCCTCCAAGAATTATAATTTCTATTTTACTTACAGGATGACCCATATTCTTGAAACCTCTTAATCTAGCTTCAATCTGCTTTAATGGATCAAATTGTAAAGACATTGCTCTCATAATTGCAGGACTTTTGGTAGTATAACTATTTGGAGTCCCTGCCTTTACTCCTCCTGGACAATATGTACATCTTCCGTGAGGACATGCATAGGGTTTACAAACTACTGTAAGAGGTGTAACTCCTGATTTTGTTCTTATAGGTTTTTTAATTCCAGTTAAATTTTGTGTCATTCTTCTAATAGAAATCCCGAGATAACGTTTTTAAATATAACGAATTAGGTTATTTTATGAAAAACCAAGCTAATATTTGGAATTCTTTGGCTGAACAATGGAATAAATTTAAACCTAAACCTTTTCCTCAAACAGTATATTATTTATCTAGAACTTGGAAGAAAGGCAAGATTTTGGATATTGGTTGTGGAAATGGACGTAATTTAATTCCTTTTGCTGAAAAAGACTTTAGTTGTGAAGCTACAGATTTCAGCATTAGTATGATTAAAAATGCTAAAGCTAAATTTAAGAAATTAGGTTTGAAAGGAAAGTTTCATGTCTCTAATATGACTAAGCTATCCTTTAAAGATAATAGTTTTGACTATTTGATTTGTGTTGCTTCCTTTCATCATTTGAATAAATTTGATCAAAAAAAAGCTTTGAAAGAGTTTAAACGTATTTTGAAACCAAAGGGTAAGATGTATATTACATCTTGGAATAAATGGCAAAATAAATTCTTATTTGGAAAGAAAGAAATTTTTGTTCCTTGGAAAGTAAAAGACAAAACCTATCAAAGATATTATTATTTATTCAATTATTTTGAATTTAAAAATTTGTTAAGGAAACATTTTGAGATTGAAAATTCTAAAGGTATTTTTGGAAAGAATATAGAAGTTATTGTTTCTGCATAATTTTCTTTTGTTAGGTTCATAAATTCTTAAACATAACTAAGCTCCCGATTACTCCAACAATATACCAACCTAATGAAACGAAAATAGTTGTATAGAATAGTGTGTCATCAAAGCTATATGGAATGTTAGTGGAAAATACCCCATTAGCCATAGCTAAAGTGAATAATACTGCACCTGTTCCTGCAGTTAATAAGAAGAATTTCAGGTATCCTTTTGCTTCATATATTGGGGTCCAAATAATAAGCAAGAGTCCGAATAGAAAATAGAAGAATAAAGGAATAAAAAACATGAACCTTCCAATGTATGCAAACGCAAATATTAAGATAAAGGCTACAATTGTGCCCCATATTACTTTTTTTAGATTATGTGCTTGTTTTCTTCCCATCTTAATTTAGAATAATTCTAATTGGACAATGATCAGAGCCCATAACTTTTGATAATATATCTGATTTCTTTATATTCTTCACGAATCTTTTTGAAACCCCAAAGTAATCTATACGCCAACCAACGTTTCTTGATCTTGCACTGAATCTATAGCTCCAATAAGTGTATTGTTCTGGTTTGTTGTTAAATTCTCTGAAAGAATCTATAAAACCTGAGTCAAATATTTTACTAATTCCTCTTATTTCTGGTTCTGTATAGCCTGCAGTTTTATTGTAGTTTGACTTTGGATGAGTTAAATCAATGGGTTTGTGAGCTACATTCATATCTCCACAAAATATTACTGGTTTTTTCTTGTCTAATTTTTTTAAGTATGCTAGAAAATCTTTGTTCCAAGTAATTCTATATTTTAATCTTTTAAGCTCTTGTCCTGAATTTGGAGTATAAACATTTACCAAGTAGAATTTTTCTAATTCCAAAGTTATTACTCTTCCTTCGTTGTCATGTTCTTTTTTTCCTATTCCATAGTTTACTGATTTTGGTCCTTCTTTAGAAAATATTGCAGTTCCAGAATATCCTTTTTTCTCTGCAGCATTCCAAAAATGATGTTCGTATTCTGAAAGCATTTCATCTACTTGATCTGGATGTGCTTTTGTTTCTTGAATACAAAGAATATCTGGTTTTTCTTTTTTTACAAAATCTTTGAAACCTTTCTTAACTATTGCCCTAATCCCATTAACGTTCCAAGAAACTATCTTCATTGTGCTAACCATCTAATTGCATAACCAACTGAATTAATAGTTGTTTCTGATTTGTATAAAGCTATTGTAAATGCTAGAACTAGAATTAACATTATAAGTATAAATCTTACTTTTCTATCAACTATTATGTGCGGGTGCATAGGTTGACCTTAAAATTTCTAGTATTTAATTATTTCTTTAATTTATTTACCATGTGGTAAGAGATGAATATTAAAGGTAAGCTAACCAATTGTCCCCAGGTAAATCCAAAGATGTAAGTATCTATTACTCTTAGGTATTCTACAAAAAATCTTAGAGTTGAATAAAGTAAGACAAATAACCAGAAGATAAATCCTCTTTTGTGTTTCTTTAAGTTATATGTTTTAAATAAAACTATGAAAATGAATAGATTTTTTAGAGATTCATAAATCTGAGTTGGATGTCTTTTTCCTTCTACTCCAGGAAATTCAACAGCCCACGGTAAGGTAGTTATTGGCCCGTAAAATTCTGCGTTTAGGAAATTTCCTATTCTTCCTAGAGATAAAGCTAATGCTAGAGGTACCACTAATATGTCTGCAAAATCATAGAAATGAATGTTTTTTTTCTTGCAATAGTATGATGTTGCTATAACTGCTCCTAGAAATCCACCATGAAAAACCATGCCTCCGTTCCATACTGCAAGGATTTGATATAAATTTTGAGAGTAAAATTCCCAGTTACCTAGGACATGAGCTAGTCTTCCACCAATGATTGAAAATGGAATTAAATATATGAAAAAATCTTGCATATCTTCTTCTGAAATGTTTCTAGACTTAGCTAAGATTGGAGTAAACCAATATGCAAATAAGAATCCAACGGCATAGAATATTCCGTACCATCTAACTGAAAAACTTCCTATTTGAAAAGCTATCGGGTCCATAGTTTCTTGATTTTTTTGTTATTAATAAGAATTGTGCTTATGGTTGCGATTATTCCTGTGATTATTACGAACATGCTTTTGAAATATTCTAGGGGGTAATCTTGGATCAGTTTTGAATCAGATGGAAGTAGCCAATTTGTTGAATCAAATGAAAGTATATGGAAATAGTGGAAAAATGTTTGGAAGAAAATTGCAAAGAAGACAAATAATCCTACAAATAGTAAACCTAAATATCCTGAAGTTTGTAACACTTTGTTATCTGGTTTTAATAAGGTAATTATGAAAAGGAAAAATAAACCAAGTTTTAGACTTACAAACGACAAATCTTTTACTTCTTGCATATGTACTTTTTCTTTTTCTGTGTACTCGTCTGAAAGTTCTTCTCCTTTGTAAAAGAAATTTTTTAGATTTTCATCTTTGTGAATTTCAACTAAGAATACTAAATTTATTGCTAGAATTACGATTAATAGAGATATAAGGAATGAAGTTATTTGTTTTTTCATTAAGTAAAATTAGAAAGTTTAGGTTATAATTTTTTCTGTTTTTATGAATTTAAGTATTTCTTGTCTAACCTCTTCTATATCTAAATTTGTTGTGTCTAGAACCAAATCGTATTGTAATTCGTTCATACAGTCTACATTGTAATATTGGCTGTATCTTGTTTTGTCTGATTTTTCTCTTTCTATTAAAGATGCTATTGAGTCTCCAATATCTCTGAATTTTTCTTCAGTTCTTTCGTCGTTGTAAACTCTTTCCGCCCTTGTTCTTAGGTGTGCTTTTAAGAAAATTTTTATTGAATCTGGTATGAAATAATAACTTAGTCTTCCGTCTATTATGAAGTTGTTTTCTTTTTTAGCTAGTTCTTTTTGATATTCGTCTACTTGTTTGTCTGTAAAATCCCTCTTTTCCCCCAGTTCGTTTAATTCTGCTAGAGTGATATTTCTATTCTGTGCCATTTTTCTTCTTAAATCTCCCATTGAATAATGTTTTAGATTTAGAGACTGAGCTAGTTCTTTTGCTACACTGCTCTTTCCTGAGCCTGCTTGACCAGAAATTGAGATTATCATTGAATTGATTAATTTGATTTTGATTTAAAAAAATTTATATAGTGAATTTTTATTCTTTCTTTTATGGATAAAATAACTAAAGAGAAGTTAGAGAAGTATTTTTCTTTTACCGGGGAAGCTTACGACATGGCTAAGAAGAATATTGGTAATGAGAAATATGCTGAAGATTTCTTAGATATGATCTCTAGATATATCTCTGATGCTAAGCATTTTTATGAAAAAGGAGATTTTGTTAATGCATTTGCAGCTTTGAATTATGCTCATGGTTGGTTAGACGCTGGAGCACGTGCAGAAATCTTTGATGTTCATGATTCTAGATTGTTTACTGTTGATGGAACTTAGGGTACCAATCTGCTAACAATCTATCTATCTTCATGTGAAATAAATCTAAATCTTTATTATTATTTACAACTATGTCTGCCATTCCTGTAACAATATGTAATTGTTGGTCTGTAATTACTTCACTTTGTTCTAATCTTTCTTTTTGTATAAACTCTTCAAAAGTTATTGGATCTCCTTTTCTTCCTCTTTGAACTAATCTATCGAATCTAGATTCGACTGGAGCAATAACATTCACTAAAACAAAATCCTTTCTTTCTTTTAGTTTTAGAACTTCTTCTTTGTTTCTTATTGATGTTAAAACATAATCTTTGTTATCTTTAACTTTTTTTAGAACCCTATTTGCTAATTCTGAAGGACCATGTTTTCTTCTAATTTCATTTCCCATACCTATGAGGTTCTTTCTTGTTCCCATTTTTTTCTTTTTCTTTAATTCTTTTCTAATCTCATCTGATAGAGATAGATGTGAGAATCCTTCACTTTCTAGAAACTTAGCAAATTCGTCCTTTCCAGAACCATAATAGCCTGTTACTCCAAATATCATAAAATTGTGAATTCAATAAAGCTTAAAAAAATAACTAAATTAAAGTAAATTTTAAAAATAGTAAATTTCAGGTTTAATTTTAATGAAAAAGGTGGTAATAAGTTTAGGTGGTTCTGTTATAGTTCCTGATAAGGTGGACTATAATTATCTTTTGAAATTTAAAAAAACTGTTTCTGGATTTTATAGAAAGAATAAACTTGTAATTATTACAGGTGGTGGAAGTACCGCTAGAAACTATATGGATCTAAAGAAATTTGATTACAAAACTAAAAGTTTAATTGGTATTGCTTCCACTAAGCTAAATGCTAGATTAGTTTCTGGAGTATTTGGTAAGAAAGAAAATATTCCGGATAGGGTGAAGGATGTGAAAAAAGCTTTGAAAAAATCTAATCTTGTTATTTGTGGTGCTTTAGGAATGAAACCTCATAGTACTACTGACGGTAATGCAGCAGAAATAGCCGATGCAATAAATGCAGATTTGTTTATAAATATGACAAATATCAAAGGGCTTTATGATAAGCATCCTGGAAGGTATAAAAGTGCAAATTATATTCCCAAAATTTCTTTTAGTGATTTTAAGAAACTAGCTAGTAAGATTAAATTTAAGGCTGGTCAACACTTTGTTCTTGATCAATTGGCTGCTAAATTAATTGCTAAAAATAAAGTTAAAACTGTAATTATTAGTCAGAGTTTGGCTAACTTGAAAAAGGTGTTACAAGGCAAAAAGTTTATAGGGACTACTATTAATTAATTTTTATGATAATTACTGTTACAGGTTCGGTGGGTTCAGGTAAAACTACTATTGCTAAGAAACTATCTAAGGCTTTGAAGTTTAAGTATGTAGATGTTAATCTTTTAATTAAAAAAAATAAGATTCATGAAGAATATGATAGGACAAATAAATGCTATGTTGTTGATACTGAAAAACTAAACAAGTTTTTGATTGAATTGATTGTAGATAATGAAAATTTAATTCTTGATTCTCATCTAAGTCATTACTTGCCTGAAAAATATGTTGATCTTTGTATTGTTACTTTGTGTGATATAGAAGTTCTTGGTAAAAGATTAAAGAAAAGAAAATATTCTAAAAGTAAAGTTGCTGATAATTTGGAGGCTGAAATATTTAGGGCCTGTTTGTTTGAGGCTAAAAAGAATAAACATAAGGTTTTAGTAATAGATACTTCTGAAAAGTTTGATATTAAGAATGTTGTAAATTATATTAAAAAAGCGCCTAAGAAATTAAATTAAAGATCCGAAAACCTAAAATCTAACTTCAAAGGCAGTATAATACTTACACAACTACTATATAAATATTATTACACTTTAGAGTATACAAGATTCTGCGGTCAATCTGCCATCAATCGGTCCATAAGAAGTAACTCTTATTTTTCCAAAATCATAGTAATTTGTCGAATAACCTCTGAATAATTCTCTCTCTCCATCTATCTTAATCACGGCTAAATTTCTTTCTTCAACTTCTAATTGCATACTGTGTCTTTCAACCTCTTGGGGCGGGATGTTTATATCTAATAAAAGTTCTTCACATCCTCTCGGAGAAAATTGCTCTCCCCCTCTTAGAAAATATAGAAATATTGCTAAAACAATTACAATTAGAATCCATGCTTGTTTTTTCATGGTATTTTATTTGTTGACAAGTTTAAAAGTTTTATTATAATAATCTTTAAATAATAGAATATCTTAGTATTTGTATGAAATGGAGATTATTCATAGGTGAAGCCGTAGTTTGGATTTTGTTTGCATACTATGCTTTGTTTAGTATAAAAAACGAAGTGAATCTATGGACTAGTGCTGTGATTTTGGTAGCATTATGTTATCTGGCCTTTTACTTATGTCCTTGGTTTAGAGAAACTGCTGCATACAAGAAAATGATGAAAGCTTAGTTAGTTTTTTAAACTAAGTTAATAAATTATTTCTATGAAACAGCTAGTCTTATCTCAAGATAAAATATTTGAAAATAAATTAGATATCAAAACTGAGAAAGTTAATATCATTAGTTCTAGTCCTTCTAAGTTAAGGCAAGATATTCAGAAATGTGATGGATTAGTTGTTATTCAAGGTGGAGATGAAAAAATCAATAGATTAGCTGTTGAAAACAGAAAAGTTGATATTTTGTTGAGTCCTGAAAAGAATAATAAGAAAGATTTCATGTTTTTTAGAAATTCTGGGCTAAATCAAGTACTTTGTAAGCTTGCAAAAAAGAATAATGTTGCAATTGGATTTAATTTTCTTGATGTTTTGAACTCAGAAGGAAGAGAAAGGTCAAAGATATTAGGAAGAATGGCTCAAAATGTTAGATTATGTAGGAAATACAAGGTGAAAATGGTGTTTTCTAGCTTTGCAAAAAACAAGTTTGAATTGAGAAATGAAACTATTTTAGTCAGTTTTGCTAAAATCTTGAGATTTTAGTGGAAAGTTTTATATATTTTCTAGTTCATATGTTTAATTTTACCTAAAATGTATGAAGATATTAAAGTTAATTTTGTAAAACCTATGCTTGTTCTTAAAATAAGAGAAACCTACAAGGCTCCTTATCATAAAAACAAGTTTCTTTCAGTAAGTAAGATAAATTGTGCCAGTATTCCAGATTTTAAGAAATTTATGCATCAGTATATTGGAAATTGGTCAAGCGGTAGTTATGATCTTCAATTTGTGTATAAAGAAGGAACTTATTCTCAGAATACGATATATTCTACCTTGATTAGAATAGATGTTAGAGAAGGAAAGGTTGTGAAGATTTGGAAAAGTTCTCCATATACTAAGAAAGAATATCCTCTTTGGGGAGTATTCAAGGAATTTAGAGCTAAAAGAAAGGCTGCTAAAAAAACTGTTAAGAAGAATCCTAAGAAAAAGAAAGTTGTTAAGAAAAAACCAGTGAAGAAGAAGACGGTTAAGAAGAAAATAGATAAGAAAAAAGTAATGAAGAAGCCGAAGAAGAAACCAGCTAAGAAGAAAAAATAAATAGAAACTTTTATAAAAAAGAATTAATTTTAAAATATTGTCGAGAGAGATAGGAGTTATCTTCTCAAGGTTTGAATATGAAGCCTTTATTACCAAGTTTACGAGAAAAAAAACGTTATGTTGTCTTTGAAATTGTAGGTAATAAGATTGATAAGAAGAAAGCAGAAAAGGAAATAAATTCCAATTTACTTAAATTTCTTGGAGAATTGGGTGTTTCAAGAGCAAATATCAAAATAATTGGTGATTCTTGGAAGAACAATAAAGGTGTTATTAGAGTAAAAGTTAAATACTTGGATGAACTGAAAATGTCATTAGGATTGATTAAAAAACTAAATAACAAAAAAGTAATAGTTAATGTTATTGGTGTTTCAGGAATATTAAAAAAAGCAAAAAGTAAATTTATGGAGGGATAAATTATGCAACAAAATAATGCTGCTACTCATCAAATGATGGGTTATGATAGATCTAGTATGTTTAGTCCAGATGGGAGACTTCTACAAGTAGAATATGCTAAGAAAACTGTAAAACAAGGTACTTCTATAATTGGAATATCTTGTAAGGAAGGAGTTTTACTTCTTGCAGATAGAAGGGCAATAGATAAATTAATGGTTGTAAATAATATTGAAAAAGTATTTCAAATAGATGATCATATCGCTTCTGCTGCTGCAGGCATTGTTAGTGATGGCAGAATTTTAATTGAAAAAGCTCAATTACTAGCTCAACAACATAGAGTTACTTATGATAGTGCAATAGATGTTTCTACTTTGGTTAAAGAAATATGTAATTTGAAACAAGCATATACTCAATATGGTGGAGCTAGACCTTTTGGAGTATCATTATTAGTTATTGGGGTGGATTCAAGACCAAAGTTGTTCTTAACAGATCCTACAGGGATACAATGGGAATACAAGGCTACTGCTATTGGAGAATATGAGGATGAATTAAAGGAGATATTAGCAAAAAATTATAAAGAAACTCTTGGATTAGAAGATTCTACTAGTTTGGCTTTGAAGTCTTTGAAATCTGTTCTTGGTAAAAATTTTAGTATTGATAAACTTGATGGTGGATACATTATGTTAAAAGATAAGAAATTTACTAAGGTTTCAAAAGAGTTTTTAAAAAAATGTCTTAGAAAATGAGCGACGTATCATCATCTGTAATTGCAAGATTAAAGAAACAAGATAATGTATTTGAAATTCTGGTAGATTGTGAGAAAGCAATGGAATTTAGAGCAGGTAATGCTTCTTTAGATGACACTGTTGTGACTACGGATGTATTCAAAGATATTAAAAAAGGAGAACATGCCTCAGAGCATGATCTCGGAAAAATATTTGGAACAACTGACAATAGAAAGATTTCTGAAACTATTTTGAAAGATGGAGAAGTACAACTAACTACTGAATATAAAAATAAGTTAAGAGAGCAAAAGAAAAAACAAGTAATTAATCTTATATCTAGAAATTCTGTTGATCCAAAAACTAACTTGCCACATCCTCCGCAAAGAATTGAAAATGCTTTGGAAGAAGCAAAAGTAAATATACATGAATTCAAGAATGCAGATGAACAAGTAAAAGATATCGTGAAACAAATCACAGAAATCTTACCAATAAAGTATGAAATAAAAGTGCTTTCTATAAAGATCCCTGCAGAGGTTACTGGCCAAAGTTATCCTATTTTGAAGAGATTTGGAAACATTCTTAAAGAGGACTGGCTTAACGATGGTTCATTAAATGTTACTGCAGAGGTTCCAGCTGGACTACAAAATGAGTTGTTTGATAAACTCAACAGTTTGGCACATGGTAAGATAGAAGTTATAGAAGTTACAAAATAAGGAGAAAAAATAAAATGAGTAAAGTATTAGCAAAAGAAGGTTCTATAGTAGTACCTGGAGAAGATTTGGCTAACGGCATGGATTATTTGCCTGGTAGGGGTACATATAGAGAAGGAGAGGATATAGTATCTTCAATAGTCGGTCTATTTAGAGTAGACGGTAGACTTACTAAGGTTATACCTCTTTCTGGAAAATATCAACCAAAAAGAAATGATATGGTTATTGGAAAAGTAGTAGATATTATGACTGGTGGTTGGAGAGTAGATATAGGCCACATGTTTAATGCAGGAATATCTCTTAAAGAAGGTTCAAGAGATTTTATTCCTAATGATGCAAATCTGAGAGATTACTTTGATTGTGGAGACATGATTGTTGGTAAGATTGTTAACATGAAGGGTCCAAAAATAATTGATATTTCAATGACTATGCCTGGGTGTAGAAAATTAAACGGTGGAAGAATAATTAAAGTTGAGTCTTCTAGAGTTCCAAGAATTATAGGAAAAGAAGGAAGCATGATAACTATGATTAAAGAAGCTACTGACTGTAATATAACTGTAGGTCAAAATGGTTTAGTATGGATTTCTGGATCAGATGCTGAGAAAGAGCATAAAGCGGTTAATGCAGTAAAGAAAGTAAATGATGAAGCACCTTCTGAAGGACTAACAGATAAGATAAAGAAGTTTTTGGGAGGAAAGAAATAAAATGGCATACAAGAAAAGATTTGACGGTAGAAAATTTGATGAAGTTAGAGAATTAGAAGCTAAAGTTGGTGTCATAAAGAGAGCTGATGGGAGTGCAATGTTTAAAATGGGAAAAACTGTTGCTATAGCTGCTGTTTATGGTCCTAGAGATTTATTTCCTAGTTTTTTACAAAATCCTTCTAAGGCAACACTAAAATGCGTATATGATCTTTTGAGTTTCTCAGTAGATGATAGAAAAAGACCAGGACCTTCAAGAAGAAGTAGTGAAGTTTCTTTGGTTATAAAAAATTCTTTGGAAACTTCTCTTGACTTGACTAAGTATCCTCTAGCTGGAATAGACATATATGTTTACATAACTCAAGCAGACGCAGGAACAAGAACTGCAAGTATTAATGCTGCTGCTTTAGCATTAGCTGATGCAGGAATACCAATGAAAGATTTGGTTGCTTCCGTTGCAGTTGGAAAAGTTGCTGATAAAGTCTGCGTAGATTTAGATAAATCTGAAGAAGACCATTCTGAAGGAGCAACGGACATGCCTGTGGCAATGATGCCTAAAACTGGTAAAGTAACTTTGCTTCAATTGGATGGTAATATGAGCCAAAAAGAAATAGCTGAAGCTTTAGAAATGGCTAAGAAAACTTGTAAAGAGATTAATAAAGTACAGGTAAAGGCTCTTAAAGAGAAATATAGGAAGTGAATAAGATGACAGATTATATTAAAACATTAATTGAAAAAGACACAAGAATTGATGGTAGAAAACTGAATGAGTATAGAAAACCTGTAAAAATTGAATACGGAGTTTCTAACAAGGCTGAAGGTTCTGCTAAGGCAATAATTGGAGATACTGAAGTTATTGCTGGTGTAAAGATGAAAGTTGGAGAACCTTATTCGGATAATCCTGACGAGGGAACTTTGATTACTACAGCAGAATTGTTACCTTTATCTTCCCCAGAATATTTGCCTGGTCCGCCTAAGGAAAATGCTATAGAGTTGGCTAGAATAATTGATAGAGGAGTAAGAGAGTCTAAGATGATTGATATGAAGAAACTTTGTATCAGAAAAGGAGAATTGGTGTGGACTTTGTTCTTAGATATATATACTATCAATGATGACGGTAATTTAATTGATGCTGCTGCTTTGGCTGCTTTGGCTGCCTTGAAGTCTGCAGTATTACCTAAGTTAAAAGATGATCAAGTTGTTTATGGAGAATTTACAAAGACTAAATTACCTTTAACTATAATTCCGGTTACTTCAACGATAGTTAAAATTGGAGATAAGCTAATGGTAGATCCTTGTTTGGATGAAGAAGATTCCATGCAGACTAGATTAAGTGTTGCTGTTTCAGAAAAGGGAAATGTACATGCAATGCAACTTGGTGAAACCGGTGGTTTGACTTCAAAAGAAGTTGATGAAGCTATAGGTATGGCTAAAAAAACAACTGAAGTTTTGAGAAAGGCATTAAAATGAATTTAACACAATATGAAAAAGCAAGAATAATTGGCGCTAGATCATTACAAATAGCTATGGGTGCTCCTATTTTAGTTAAACTTAGCAAAAAAGATTATGAAAAGATAAATTATAATCCAATAAAAATAGCTAAGAAAGAATTAGATGAAGGAGTTTTGCCTATTACTATTAAAAAACCTATGCCTTAGATGTTAAAATGGAACTTAAAAGTTGAATTATATATGATCCAGGTTCAAGTAAGTGCGCTATAACCGGCACTAAACCTTTTGAGCTTAATTTATCTGAAGTTTGTAGAAAAGACTTTGATGAGTATTTGGCAAATAAACATTCTTTAGAAAAAGGATTATATAAACTTGTAGATGTTGTTTCTGATGTAAATGAATTTTGTGAAAAAACAGATTATAGAGTAAATATTCAATCTTTAAATGAAAAAAATGACTATGGACTTACTGGTTGTGAAAAAATTATAATAAATGAGATTGTACCAAGACCAATTAGACATATTTACGATATTGAAAATTTGTTAGATCCTTTCTCCTAGAATTTCTTTTTTCCTTCTTGGAAATTTAATTTTTGTTTGTTCTACTTCTGGTTTCTTTGTATTCTTTCCATCAAATAAACTTGGTTGTTGAATTTCTCCATTAGTTTTTGGTTCTTGTTCTACTGTATCTCTGTAACAAGATTGGTTGTGTAAGCAGTATCTACAATGGTTTCCTCTTCTAATACTAAAATCTCCACTATCTATTGCTTTTTGAGATCTATCTATCGCGTCTGTTAATTCTCTGTAGTTTGTGTTGTTTCTGTGAGCTCTGAACGTTTCTCCAGTCAGCATGTGATGATGTTCTACAATTATGTCTTCTAGAATATAGGATTTTTTTGCTCTTTCTAGCTGTTCACCAGTCATCCCTATTTCTTTTCTGAATTTTTCATTTTGTTTAGCTATGGATGTAACTGCTAATGCATAAATTGTAAATTGATGATTTGTATGTAAATGGATGTCTGGACTTTCTTCTGATTCATGAGGCTTTCTATATCCAGATTTGTGATCTCTTATAACTAAGTCCTTTCTTATTTCATCTATGAATCCTGTGTATAGTCTACCCTCTAAATGGAATTGAAACGGATATTCTGCAAATATTGGAGGTTCTTCTTTTGAATACTTTTCATATAGAGTTTTACAAACTTCTCCTATCATATGTTTTAATCTATAAGGCTCTGTATCGTCTTTCCATTTTATTTCTTGACCCCTTACTTTCCCAGTATTTATATTAAATCTTTGCCACGTTGCCATTGCTGCATTGGCAAATGATTCTGCTGACTTGTATTTTGGAGTTCCATCCTTTTTGTAAAATTTTTCTGCTTTTTTGTGTAAGAGAATTCCTGCTGCCATTACTCCTATGCTTGGAAATTTTTCCTTAGAAAGATATTGATAATAATAAGCTTTTTTGCAAATTTCTATTTTGTCTAATCTTGATGCGCTCCAAAAAATTGGTTTCATAAAAAAAGAGAATTGAAATTAACTTATTAATTTATTGGGGTTATGTCTATTGAGCTTATTACTCCTAGATTTGTTATATCTAGATTGAATGAGTTTCTCCCTAAGATAAGATTTTCTTCTAATGTTTTTGTATTTTCAGAACCAATAATATCTATCTCTACTTTCATATTTTTAAATTCGTTATCTATTAAAACTGAAAGTAAGTTTTCTTCTGTGTTGAACTCATAAGTTATCATTCCAGTAGTTCCTACATTCATTTTATTTGAAGTTGTTAGAACCATCAATAGTAAGAATAAAGATACTATAATTAATATTACTCCTACTGTTTTTTTCATTTTAGCATTATGTGGACAAACTTTGTATCGAAGCCTTTATCATAGGCTCTTAGTAAGTCTCCTGAGTCTATGTAAAAGGATAAATCTATTTCCTTGGATTCTAGATGGTATATATATCTCCATCTATTAAAGAGCTTGTATCTGTGCTCTTCATCTACCCCTTCATAGACTCCTCGTCCATTGATTAAGTCTACTAGTTTTTTTGGTTTTTTCAAGGCTGTGCCCATTGTTTCCTCTAGTAAGTATTTGTTACTTAGGAGTAATAATTTTGTCTTATAAGAGTTTCTATTTGTAGCCTAGATAACCCAACATAAACCCTTCTTCTTCCGCTGAAATTTCATCATTTTCTTCCAACTCGTCCAAAAACATTTCATCGTAAATGTCTTTTTCTTCCAAAAGGTTTTCTTCTTGCATATTTTTCCACCTCGTTAGTTTTAACCTTTGAAATAGAAAATTGATTAGAACCTAAAATATGATAGAACATCTCCCTACTCATCATAAATTTAGGCCCTGAACCAAAAATCTATAATGCGCAAGGTTTATTTGTTGTGAATCTCACTAGTAAGATCTTAGAAATTACATTTCCCATCTTAATAGTTTGACTCATTATTCTATTTATAGTATAACTTCTATATAAATATTATTATTGTCTATTCTTTAATTCTTTTGGTAAATTTAGATAATCTTCTAAAGTTATTTCTAAAGTGCAATTAGAATCTATATTATAATTTTTAATTTCTTTGTTAGTATTTATGTAGTTTGTTAGTTCTTCCGGATTTTGAAAATGTTTAACTGCTAAGAACTCATCTTCTTCTTTTAAATACCAATCTCCTTTGTAAGAATTATTCATAATTTTAAGTAATAGAATTAATATTTAAAATTTATTAAAGAAAGAATAGCTCGTAAAGAGCCCATAGTAAAAGTATTACCCAAATTGTTGTTGATAACCATGCTCTTTTTAATATTCCCTTTCGTTTGTATACTTTTTCTGCAAAAGCAAGTATATCTTTACTATATGGGGCTATTCCGGCTAACATAATTGCTGATAAGAAGAACAT
The DNA here is from genome assembly GCA_964344555.1 of Candidatus Woesearchaeota archaeon. Taxonomy (GTDB): domain Archaea; phylum Nanobdellota; class Nanobdellia; order SCGC-AAA011-G17; family PNOQ01; genus CAYFNK01. The sequence goes on from CAYFNK010000002.1 coordinate 31,873, forward strand.
AACTGCAAATATTTGTACAATTGACATAACTTGTAATAGATAATATAATGATCCTGCTGCTAAAACTAAACCTATTATTTCCATCCAACAAGAACTATACATTGGTTTTACAACTTCTTTGAACCAAATCCTTGGATTCTTGAAAATTACTAAAACTTTTATTATGGTTAGAGCTATGATAATAAATGCTAGTGTTTCTATAGCTGTAAATGCCATGAGTAATTTTTATTTTAGAAATATATAAATCTTTCTTTCAAAATATTAATAAAGTTTAACTTTATCCTATTTCATAAGATGGTAAGAATTATAGATAAAAGTTTAGATGAAAAATTGAGACATGAAAATTTTGATAAATTTATTGATGTTGCTGCAGAAGTTACTGGACAAGATCCAGCTTTTATGAGAGAAAATTCAGTTTTTGATCATTCTTTTTTGATATATTCTAAAGGTATGCACGTATATCCTGGAGAAAAAGAAGTTGTAGTTTATGGTGATGAAAACTTTGATGTTGCTAAAACTTTGGCTGAAAGATATGAAACTATGACTAATGAAGAATTTACCTTAACTAAGAAGTATAAAGTATAGGACGAGTTATATGAATCTTGATGACGAAGTTAAAAGATATACTTTCTATGCCGATATGTGTAATATGTATGAAAGTAGAATAAGATACTACAAGGAAAATGTTGGTAAGAGAACAGAATTTGATACAGAAATAAGTGAAAATTTAATAGAAACTTTTGAAAGGGGTTATGAATCTTTTAAGGAGAGACATAAATATCTTAGACCAAAAGATTAATTATTCAAGTTTGCTGTTGTATCATTTTCAGATACTACCTATTTTATGATTTCACCAACTCAAATTCTAGAAAAGTTTAATAATCTTATCTTCAATTTAATTTTAACAAGGCTAATAGATAATGGCAAAAGTAAAAAAAATAGAAGTGCTATCCTTTACAAAATTGCATACTGTACTTGGGGCACTTATAGGTTTGATTCTTGGAATATTATATTCGTTTGGAGGATTATTAATTGATACATTAGTAACCCTTGGCTGGATAACGTCCCAAGAGACGCCAGGTTTAAGTTATGGTACGGTACTCGCATTTGGAGCCCTCATAGGTATGCCAATTATTTTTGCATTGTTTGGGCTTATAATAGGATTCATTGAAGCCCTTCTTTATAATCTATTTGCAAGATGGTTTGGTGGAATAAAAATAAATTTTAAACAATAGTGTGTAACGGCCGACTTAAAAAACTTTGAATTTTTCGGATGAACCAAATAGCTCCCTTTAACGTTACAATGTAACTGAAAGGAAAGCCTTATATATAGTCCTTGAGGCCTAAACTTAGAGTATTATTTATTAGATGAGAGAGAGCATTTGAATCACCATTTCGCTTTTTCTAAAAAATATTATAATATTACAAATTAACATGAGGTATAAAATAAAATGTTTAATGAATTAGGGTTAAGTAAAGAACTATTTTCTTCAATAGAGAATTTGAAGTTTACTGAACCTACAGAAATACAAAAGAAAGCAATTCCGCATATTGTGAAAGGAAAGGATGTTATTGGAGCGTCAGCAACTGGATCTGGTAAAACTTTGGCTTTTGGTTGTGGGATTGTAGAGAATACATTACCAAGAAATGGTTTACAGTCTTTGGTTTTAGTTCCAACTAGAGAGTTAGCTGAACAAGTAAAAGATTCTTTAGATCAATTAACCTATGGTAAAAATATAGAAGTTATTGCTGTTTATGGGGGAGTTTCAATCAATCCCCAAATTAGGAAACTACGTAAATCTGAAGTTGTTGTTGCAACTCCTGGAAGATTGTTAGACCATTTAGACAGAAAGACTGTTGATCTTTCTAATGTTAGTATATTAGTTATGGATGAAGCAGATAGAATGTTTGATATGGGTTTTATTGAGGATGTTGAAAAAATTATACAAAAATGTCCTGAAAAGAAACAGTCTTTGTTTTTTTCAGCAACACTTTCAAGTGAAATAAATTACTTGTCTAAGAAATATATGACAGATCCTGTTGTTGTTTCTGCAGTAAAACATGTTGATCCAAGTAAGTTGAAGCAAGTTTACTACGATATTTCAAAGAATAAGAAATTGAGTTTGATTATTCATTTGTTGAAGAAGGATAAAGGTGGACAAGCCATGGTTTTCTGTAATACTAGAAGAACCACTGATTTTGTGGTTAAGAATCTGAAGAATTATGGAATTAAGGCTACATCTCTTCATGGAGGACTAACTCAGAATAGAAGAACCGGCGTTATAAAATCTTTTGATCGTGGAGAAATATTTGCTTTGGTTTGTACTGATGTTGCAGCTAGAGGACTACACATAGATAATGTTTCTCACGTTTATAATTATGAGATTCCTTTAGATTCAAAAGATTATGTCCATAGAATTGGTAGAACTGCAAGAGCAGGTGAAGAAGGAGAAGCTATTAACTTATTATCTAATAATGATTTTGATAATTTTTCAAGAGTTATGAATGATCATCGTGATTTTAAGATTACTAAGGTTGAAACTCCTCTGTTGGAAGATGTGAAAGCAGTTAAGGTTGAGAGAAAGTTTAAAGGTAAGCCTTCTTTTAGAAAAAAATCTTTTGGTAAACTGTCTTTTAATGGTAAGAAACCTTTTAGAAAGTTTAATGGTAAACCTAATTGGAAAAAGAAGAGTAATGGAAATAGATTTTCTGGACCTAAAAGAAATTCTCCTAGAGTTGTAGCTTATTAGTTAAGAATCTCTAAGAATAGAGGGCCGTCTGTTCCTCTTTCTGTATTTTTTATCTTTTCTACATAAGGTTTGGTTTGATTTAATTTGTAAAGTTGAGTTAGTAAATCACTTATTTTTTCTTTTTTTGACCATGCTTTGTATTTGTGTGGAATTTTGTCTAGGTTTCCTTCTCTTTTTATTTTAGCGTATAATCCTCTGTTTGCTTTTTGCAATTGCCCCCTAGTAAGATTATAGTAATGTCTGTTGTAAATATCTAGGCCGCAAGTATAGTCCGGATTGTCTTTAACTTTTGACCACTTGATTTTGTTTTCTAACATGTTAAAAATAGCTTGAATTATAGTATATAAATTTTATTTATTTTAATTTCTTTATTTTATTATATCTAAAACAACTTTGTTCATGATCATTAACTAGGCCTGCTGCTTGTAAAAATGCATAAATAATTGTCGTACCAACAAAGTTCATTCCTCTTTTCTTTAGATCTGTAGATATTGAATCTGATAATTTAGTACTTGTTGGAAGATCTTTCATTTCTTTGATGTTATTTTGTATTGGTTTGTTATTAATGTATTTCCAAAGATATTTGTCGAAACTTCCAAATTCCTTTTGAATTTCTATGAATACTTTAGCGTTTTTTATTGCTGAATTTATTTTTAGTTTGTTTCTTATTATTCCTTTGTTGTTTAATAGTTCTTTTACTTTGTTTTTGTTGTATTTTGATACTTTATTTACGTTGAAATTGTCAAATGCTTTTCTGTAATTTTCTCTTTTCTTTAAAACAGTAAGCCAAGATAAACCTGCTTGTGCCCCCTCAAGAATTAACATTTCAAAAAATAGTCTGTCGTCATTAACAGGAACTCCCCATTCTTTATCGTGATAAGATTTGTAGAGATCTCCTTCATTAGTTACCCATTCACAACGATTCATGATTAAGTTTACTTAGAATTGTTTAAAAGATTACCTAAAAGAATATTTCTCTTAATACCCAAGCAGCTATTACAAACCAGATTATCCAGTCAAACATTATTTTTGCGTTTGGATTTTTTCCTTTGAATTGACCAATGTATGTTTTCATTACTTTTGGATAATGTGTAAGAGTATGAGACATAAATATCTTAGACCAAAAGATTAATTATTCAAGTTTGCTGTTGTATCATTTTCAGATAGATTTTTAAATATAATAATCATCCATTAAATATACAAAAATTAAAAATACAATGCATTGGATAAGAATTTTTAGACCAAAATCAGCAATAGTTATTACTTTAGCTGGAATTCCATTTGCGACACTTTTCTTTTGGTTCTATGTATTTGGTATGTGTTTCAGTTGCGTAGGAGATTGTTCAATTTGTTTCACTTTAGAAAAATTTATTACAATTATGTTAATAATCTCCTTATTAATTTATGGATATCTCTTTATTTGCCTTATTGTACGTTTAATTTATAGAAAGAGTAAATAAGATTTTACCTAGGAGCATCAGCCTGCCTTTCAATCTATCCAATAAAACTTACATGGTTTTTCTTATTCAACTTTATTATATTCTCAACAAAAGATTCTATCTTATTCTCATGACTAACTAATATTACTTGTTTTATATCTAAAGATTCTAATACTATTCTTAATCTATCCAACTGGGCTTCTGAAAAACCATCTGTAGGTTCATCTAGAATAATTAAATCCTTAGTTCTAATAGAAGTCATCAGATTATTAATAACTTGATTTAAAGCTAAACGATAAGCTAAAGCAGCAGCAGTCTTCTCTCCACCAGATAAATGTAAGTAATCAATATCATAACCATTTTGTTCTATAACTGGAGTAAAACTTTCATCTATCCTAATCTTCAACAACTCATTATCAATAAGAATATCAAACCAATCTCTAAATAACTTATCAAAGTCAGAAAACGCCTTCAACATTATCTTCTTCTCAATTACTTCCATCAAATTAACAAATTCTTTCTCTAAAAAGAACTGTAAATCTATTAATTTAACAATATTTAGTTTAATTCTTTCCTTCTTTATTATTTCCTTATCTAAAGAGTTAACAAATTCCTTATTAGAACTTATATCTCTTTCAAAACCAACTTTTTCTGATTCTATTTTTCTTAATTCTTCTAGTAAACTATCTAGTTCTAGTTTTAATTTAGAATAAACTTCATTTAGATTATTAAATTCTAGAACTTCCTTGTTTAAAGATTCTAATTCTAGTTTTAAGTTTTCAACTTCTTTGGAGATTAAGACATTTTCTTCTTCTAGTTTTGCTTTTCTTAACTTTTTTTCTTCAAATGACTTCAACTTTAATTTTATTAATTCGATTTCTCTTTCTTTTTCCCTAAGTGCTTCTAATTCTTTATTTAAGTTTTCTAAGCTTTCTTCTTTTAATTGTAAACCTGAACTAAAATTCTTCAAATTATTTTCTGCTTCTAAAACTATCTTATCTTGTTCAGAAAAAACTCCTGATTTGTATTCATCTCCAACTAGTTGCTTACAAGTAGGACAAACATCTAAGTTGTGAAATTTTCCTTTAATATCTTTAGCGTGTTCAATTTTAATTTCATAAGTTCTAATTGTGTTTTTTATTGCGTCTAGTTTTTTAGTTGAACTAGAAATCTCTTCTTTTTTGGATTCAATTTGTTTAATTAATTCTTCAGAATTTGGAACTTCTTTGATTTCTGTATTTTTTATTTCTTCTTCTAAATTGTTAGCTTCATTCTTATTCCTTTCAATTTGAGATAAGTTTGATTCTAGTTTAGTATTTTTAACAGAAATTTTTGTTTTTATTTCATTTAGTTTTGTTATCTTGTCTTCAATTAACTTAATCTCTTCTTTTTTAGAATTAATTTTCTTATTAGATTCTTCATGTAATGGTAAAATCTTAGATAAGGATTCTTCTAAGTTTTTTATTTTAGTTAAAAACTCTTCTTTAGAACTTTTCTTTTCTTCTAAATCAGAGACCCTTCCTGTAAATTCTTTAACTTTTAATTTTATCTTAGAAACAAAAAACTTTGTGTTATTAATTATTGTTTTATACTTTTCAATTCCAAAAACTCTTCTTAGAATGTCTAACCTTTCTGAAGGATTTTCTAGTAAAATATGTTTCATCTCTTCTTGAGGAGTATAAACTGTATATCTGTAGATTAAATCTTTACTTTTAGTTAGAACTTCTTGTGGGTAATTTAGTAGGTTTATTATTTCTTGTTTTAGTTCTACTGTGCTTAGATCTTTTCTTTCTCCATCTATTTCTATATGTCCTGCATCTTGAGCTATTGATTTTTTTCCTCTTGAGAGATTTCTTTGAATTCTTATGTTTTTGTTTTTTATTTCGAAGTTTAGTTCTACTGAACCTTTATCTTCTCCATTTCTTAGTAAAGAGGCTCCTGAGAGATTTGTTCTTCTTGTTCCAAATAGTGCAAATTCTGTAGCTAGTAGAATTGTTGATTTACCTGACCCTATGTCTCCGCTTAGTAAGGTAGAACCAGTTGGGAAGTTAATTTCTGCGTTTTCATAACTTCTTATGTTGTTTAGTTTGATAGTCTTAAGTAGCATGTAAGGTAGAATGATAGAAAGTATTTATTGTTTTTGTTAGAATAGTTAGTTTTATATATTTTGACTACGTTATTAACTAAAACTCCAAGAGGGAATAAAATGGGCGATATGTACAAAAATTCTGCGTCAAAGTACAATAGTCTGAAAGACAATGAAAAGGAGATTCTTGGGATGAGTTCGGTGATTGAAAATGCACCTTATGAACTTATGAAAGATTACAAACTTGCTTTAAGTGGAGATTCTACTGGACAATCTAGTAGTAGTAGCCATAGTAGTAATTCTAGTAGCAGTAGTGCTTCAGGTGCAACTAGTAGCAAAAATCTCGAAGACAAATTATAAATTTTAAAAGAGAGGTGTCTTAATTAAACAAAATGACCCTCTCCAAAATTTTGAAAAGTTTAGAAAATATTGATTTAGTTGGAGATATTCATGAGATATTTATGATAACTGATGAACCGAAAATACCAAATTATTTGTGTTATCCTAGCAAAAAATTTTCTAAAACATATAAATTAGATGATTCATTTGGGCAAGGTTTTGATTATAATTCTACTAAATCTAAGATTAAATCTGTTGGAGAATGTTTAGAAAGGCTTTGTTTGTACAATATAGGAGATAAACCTTTTGTTAAATCTAAATACGATCCAAATGATAAATTGTTTGTAGATCCTTCTATATTTTATTGCTATTCTTCTTCTCAGGATAAAAATAAGGAACAAACTTTAGAAAAAATAAGAAATAGTAAATTTAGGTGGTCTAAAGTTAAGAGACTTAATTCTGATGAAGAAAAATTTATTCCCGCTCAACTTATTTATTTAGATCCTATTTTTGATGATGAATTCCCAATAAGAAAAGAGAGAATTAGTACGGGTGCGGCGTTTGGTAAAACTGGAACAGAATTTGCATTTGAGGGGGGACTTATGGAATCTTTAGAAAGAGATGCAACTATGGGAGCTTATATTACTAAAAGAAGTATAAAGAGGATTTACAATCTTCCAAAAAAACTTGAAAATATGGTAGATTATCTAAGGAGATATCAGTTGGATGCAAATATATTTGATATTACTACTGATTTAAATGTTCCTAGCATTATGACTATTGTTTTAGATAAGACTGGAATTGGTGCAGCAGTGAATATTGGATCAAGGGCATCTACAAACTATTTTGATGCTATTGAAAAATCAATTCTAGAATCGATACATTGTAGAAGATCTAGTAGATTAATGAAGAAATTCCAATTTCCAAGTAAACTGCCTTCTGAAAATGAAATAGATTGTATGGACAATAGATTTTACTATTGGTATTCTAAAAATAGAATTAAAGACCTTGATTTTTGGTTAAATACTTCTGAAAAAATTGATTATAAAAAATTAATTAGAAAAAATATAGATTTAAATTCTACGATTAATAACTTAGTTAAAGAAAACTATAACATATTTGTTGGAGATTTAAGTTTACCGCAAATTAAAGATGAAGGTTTTGAAACAATTAAAGTGATAATCCCAGAATTGCATCCCCTATACCTTGATGAAAATGCAAAATCGCTATACTCCAACCATTATGGAGAAATACTTGAAGACAAGGGCCTTAAACCCCATCCACTAACTTAAAATGTTAAAAGATATAAAAAAATTTTATGAAAAAGTAAAGCTAAATAAAGCTACTGAAGATATTTCTATAGAAGTTCCATTGTCTTATGTACATGTTTTTCATAAAGAATATGAGAGGTTACCTTTTATAAATCTCCCAGAATTAGATAAGGATGGAGAATTTGAAACCCTGTTAGAATTACGTAAGTCAACTAGGCAATTTTCAGATAAACCTCTTAGTCTTAAAGACGTATCTAAAATACTTGGTTCTTGTAGAATTGTTGATGAAAAAAGAGTTCCAGAAAAAAGAACATATCCTTCCGGCGGGGCGAGATTTCCGGTTGAATTATATCTTATGTCTTATAACATTGAAGATCTAGAAAGTGGTGCTTATCACTATAACTTTAAGAAAAAAGGACTAGAATTACTTTTAGAAAAAAATCTTGATAATAAAAAAAGAGAATTAATATCTCCTTACTTAGATAATCCTGCCGCTACAATAATTTTTACTTCCTCTATTCCTCGATCTGAAATAAAATATGGAAATAGGGCATATCCTTACTCACTTATAGAAGCAGGACATATGGGTCAAAATATTCATTTAGCTTGTGCAGAAAAAGGAATTGGTTCTTGTTCAATTAGTGGTTTTGTTGATACAACAGTTAATAAACTTCTAGATCTAATTGAAGATGAGATCCTTTTGTATAGTATTAGTGTAAGGTGGGAAAAAATATGAGGGAAAAATTAGAGTATAATATCTCTTTATTTATGGATAGTCCATTAAATGAGAAGTATATTGAGAATACTATTAAAAAAATTAATTATGATAAAGAAATTGGATTTGCAGGTTTTAAGAATAAAGAAGGTTTGAAACAGTTTCTTAATTTCTCAGTTTTTGGTAAAGATAGTAATAGTGAACATATTATCCCTGATTTAAATGAGATATCCAAGATAATTGGTAAAACTCTAGAGTTATGTTCGAAGTTTATCTCAACTAAAATAAATATTTTTGTGTTCTCAACAGTTGATAAATTTACAATATCTAAACTCGGAGGAGTTTCTGGTTATTCCCCTTGGAAAAATACAATTTTATTAAATATTAGTGAAGGTGAGAATTTAGAGAAAGCAATAAAAGAAACACTTGTTCACGAGTTGGCTCATGCAATATCTCTTAATAATATTAAAGTTGAAAAGTTAAAGGAATCCCTTATATTTGAAGGTATAGCTGAAAACTTTAAAGAAGAAATAGTCAAAGAAGAAAATGTGATTTCAATAAAGCCGCTCTCTGAGAAAAGATCTTTTGAAATTCTTAAAGATTTAAATGGTAAACTTGATAATTATGATTCTGATCTTTATAGAGAATTATTTTTTGGTACTGGAAAATATCCTTTGTGGACAGGGTATTCAATTGGATATTACTTAGTTAAAAAATATCTAGAAAACTTGGAAGTTGTGAACTGGAGTGATATATTTAAGACAGATTTATCTGAAATCTTTGATAAAGTAATTATTTAATATACTTTTTTATAGCTCCAGGAGTGTTGTTCAATCTGCTATAACAATACCCATGTTCTGTTTTAGCTTCCTCACTTATTTTTTTCTCTAAAGGGCTATTTGTTTTAATTTCTTTTCTATGGAAATAATTTAAATATTTATCTAATAATTCTTTAAGTTTATATTTCATACTCATAAATTTGTAAGTTGTTAGAAACTTAATAATCTTTTGATTAATCCCAAATATCCTCCAAACTCAAACTTTTAATCAGATTCTTCTCTAATCTCTTCTCAAAATCGGCATTCTTCTCACCTTCTAATTTTTCTTCTGCTAAAACTTCTTTCAAATCAGATAAACTTTCTTTAGTAAACTCTAACTTGGAATCTTGCTTAGAAAATTCTTCAATTAAACTCTCTTCAACTTTATCAATGTCTGTAGACTCAATCTCTAGTTCTTGTATCTCTTTAGTTTGTAACTTATTAGTATTCTTCAAAACAATATAAGCATCGTCTAACTTATCAAAAATCTCATTAGAATTAATATCTGAAACTTTTCCACTAAATAAACTACCTTTAATTCTTAAAGTAACAATTTTATCCTTAGAATCTAATTTATTTACTTCTTGAATAATAAATTCTTCTGCTTCTGATGATGTTTTTCCATCAACATTTAATTTCACTTTCTCAACTTTCTTTGGTTCAATAAATTCGTATCTTAATCTTGTAATTTTATTATTTTGAACTTCAACAATGTAAAAACCTCCACCGCCAAATTTCTCTAACTCCATAAAATTATTCGGAAAAGTAGCTCCTGGATAAGTAACTAAACCAAACCCTTCTGGATTTGAATCAAAAACAACGTGAGGATGTCCTCCAGCATAATAATCAAAACCTTTTGGAAATTTATCTAAATCTATGCCTTCAACCATTTCCATTCCTTGAGGTTTATATTCATTAATAATGTGATGAAATAAAAATATCTTGAAACCTTCTTCTGCTTCTAAATTAGTCTTATCTAGAATATCATAGTCTAATCTTTCCAAACCTTTTGCCTTTCCATATAGGCCAGTTAGTTTGGCTCCAGTTTTATCTGTTGTAAACTTTAATTTTAAAGAATCTTCACTTCTTTCAATTTTCATAACATTTGTAACTAGTCCAGAATTTTCAAAAACGTCTATCATAGTTTTCCCAGAAGGACTAAAATCATGACTTCCAGGAATTATGTAACATTCTATCTCCCTATCTTTTAATTTTTTAAGAATTGAACTAACTTCTTTGATTAAATCTATATTTGGTAATGCGGTATTAAACAAATCTCCAGCAATAAGAACAAATGCAACATTTTCTTCTATACACTTATCTATTCCTCTCTTAAAGGACTCTGTACTCACTATATTGAGCTTTTCTTCTTTCCATCCACCTATGTGTACATCAGAGAAGTGTGCAAATTTCATGAAGAAAGGAATGAAGAATTAATATTAAAGGTTTCTAAAACTTTCTTGTTTTCTAATCCAAGGTAATTTAGATTCTTCGGTAATTTGTTTTACTATTTCTCTTGAATATTTTTCTTTATTTGCTATGTAATCTAAAATGTTTATATCTTTTATTACTTCATATTGTAATATTTTTTGTGCTGCCTTATATTTTGCTGTTTTGTTCTTTAAAATTCCAAATTTACAAAGGGTTTTTGTTATGAAATTATTCCCAACCCTTCTTACTAAACTTTCTGCTGATTTAATATCTTTTGAATAATCTTGTAGGTAATTATGGTATCTTTTTTTGAATTTATTATCTTCATATTCTAAAATTATATCATCTGGTTTAATATAACCAAGATCTAGATTCTTGTATTTCAATGGCCCCATTCCTTCTACATAAACTACCATATTATTCTTGGTTCAATAAGACTTAAATAAGTTATCTAATTATATTCATTTATGATAAATTTAATTGATTTCTTTAGGAAAGAGAAACCTAAGAATATAATTTATGATCCTTGCTGTAACAATTGCGAATATGGACAAAGAGAATATTCTATGTTTGATGAAATTTCTCCCACTGGAATTAGATGTGAATTTGGCATAGAAAACAATCGTGAATTTGATTATTTATGTGATTTGTATAAGAAAGATAAACTATTTATTGCATATAATAAAAGTTTAGAGAGTAGTATGTAATTATACTTGCTACTGCTCCTAGTAAAACTCCTTTGATTATAAACTTCTTATCTTGTTTCAAATAAATAGTTGATCCAAGTAATAACACCCAAATGAAGCTAGCAAATATTGTAAAATCTCGCACGTTGTAAAATAAAACACTAAAGACTAAGACGACTATACTTCTTGCTAAATGTAGATTTGATTTTACAAACAAACTTACTAAAGTTATTATTACTAGACTTAATAGTAGTTGGTATGTGTAAAGCATGTACTCTCCAATTAGAGATCTAGCCATTGCTAAAAAGAAAAAAGGAAGACCTCCTAGAGCTAATAAATCTCTAGAGATCTCTTTAATTAATTCTTTTTTCATAGGTTATTTTTGGAGGAGGAGTTTAAAAGTTTTTTCTATCCTGTTAGAAAGTTTACCATATCTAACATCTCTGATCTAATTTGACGTCTTGCGGAGTCATAGCATTCGCCACACACAGGAACTCCGGAGTTGTCATACGTATAGAATAGTCCGTTACATCTGTTGCAATGGATCTCTCTCCCGACAAAAAGTTCTTCTTCATACATATTATTTAACCCCCTTGTTATATTATAGATGGAGATTGATTAATATATACTTAATCGATATAGAATATATGTAATATATTTTTTATTTAAAAAGAAAAGAAAAAGAAGTTATACGCCGCAAGCTGCGACGTTTGCACTTCCAGTTGTACTCCAACCAAATCCTGGACCTGGTTGTCCTGCTTCTAACTGAGTGTTACACTCTTCAGGAGCTTCGTTGAATGCACCACATATGGTGTTTAGTAAAGTTATAGAATCTCTACCAGTTTGAACTTTTTGTCCATTAATAACTAGTGTTGGTGATCCTCCAACTCCATATTTCTCGTTATCCTCTTTATGAATATCAAATAACGGGAATCTTCCATTCAACCATGAAGATGTATCTTCTAAGTTTGCTATAACGTTGTATTCTTGATCAACTCTGTTATAACACTCAGATAGGGCAGTAGTGTCTATTCCAACTTCTGCATCACATCTATCACTGTCTCCATCTTCAAGGAAACATGTCATGTAATCTAAGAATTTATCTTCTTGTTCTTCTTGTATACAATACTGTCTAAGTTGTTCTTCAACTTCTCCTTGAGTAGGGTGCATTGCATAGTACACAAACTTAAAGTCTAAATCTATCATTTCACCTAATAGATAAGCTACAGGTAAGATTCCTTTTTCCATTTGAGTACCATAAGGACAGTGACTCATAACAAATAATTCCACTTCAGGTTTATCTGATTTAGGAACTTCAGGTGAAGCCTGTGGTTGTTGTCCGGTTGCAGCACCTGTAACCTCAGTCATAGGAATTGCATTTAGAAACATTAAGCTTGCATCTTGATTTACATATATTGGAGTTTCTTGTCCTTGTACATTAACCGATAATACATATAAACCATTCTCAGTAGTCACATCATTCAATGTTGCTGTGGCTTGTCCTTGTAACAAACCAGTATTTATGAAATTTAAAGCTTGCTCGCCTACCTCGTCATTTGATAATGCTCCAAAACCAACATTTCCTCCTGTTGTTAATGAACCTATTAGAAGTAAACCTAGAACAAAACTATAAATTTTCCATTTATTTAATCTTTTTTTAGGCATAGCAGGTTTGTTTTCTGCTTGCTTGTTTTCTTCCATTAATATCCCTCCAAGTATATCTATAAAATTATCTTCTATCGTGATATCGTTTTCTTATTTAAAACTTTTTATTCAGTTTAGGTAGAACTTTGTAAGCAAAAAGAGCTCCAATAATCATAATTCCCCAAAAAATTGTAGTTTCTATAACTTGAAATACAAATAGTATGAAATTTGCTATTACTATAAATATTAGAAACCAACTAAATCCTTTTGTTTTCATTTTAGAACTGTTTTCTTTCCGTTGTTAAGGAATTGTAAGTGTTTTTCTGTTTTGTATCCTAGTAAATTAGCTAAATCTTCTATGTGCCCTGTAACTCTTTCTTTGTCTCCGTGTCCAGGAATTACAACTTCTGGCTTAACCATTCCTATAAGATCCCTTATATCTTCTCTGGAACCATGTCCTGAAACGTGAATGTCTTTGAATATTCTTACCCCTCTTCCTGCTAATCCAGATTCTAATTTAGCTCTGTTTTCAATGTTTGGTTCAACAGGAATTGTTTTACATGAAAATATTACATGATCGTCATGTTCAAATTTAAAAGGTAGCTTTCTATCACCAATTCTTGTCAAGATAGCATTTGGTTCTGCCTGACTTCCTGTGCATACTACCATGTATTTGTCTTTGTTTTTTTCTATTTGATGTAGTTTTTTTTCAACTTGTCTGGCATAAGTCATTATTTCTACATCTTTGCTTAGGTTTACTAGGCCTACTGCCTCTGCAGCTTTAACATATTTGTTTAATGATCTTCCTAAGAATACGATCTTTCTATTAAGTTTTTTTCCAAATTCAACCATGCTTCTTAACCTTGCTATATGGCTTGCAAAACTTGTAACAAACATTGCATGGCCTTCATTGTCTGCTCCAAACATTACATCTTTTAACATTTCTTTAGCTACTGATTCAGAAGGAGTTTTCATTGCTTTACTAGAATAAAGGGAATCTACAATTACTGCCTTTACATTTCCCTGTTTCCCAAGCTGTCTTAATCTTTTGTAATCTGGTTTTCCTCCCATTGTTGGTTGATTATCTAATTTGAAATCGTTTGTGTATAGAACAATTCCGTCAGGAGTGTGAATCGCTAGGCTTGCGGTATCTAATGTGGAATGAGTCATTCTTATGAATTCAACTTTGATATTTTTAGAAGCATTATATGTAGTACTTGTTTTTTTTGATATTAACTTATTTGAGAATCTTAGTTTTTCATCTTTTGCTAGAGTTTTTATTACTTCTATTGTATATGGTGTTCCTACTATTGGTGCTTTGTAATGATTTTCTAAATAAGGTATTGCTCCAACATGATCTAAGTGACAATGAGAAGGAATTATTGCTTTTACTTTATCTCTTAATGAACTAAGAACTGTATCATCTGGTATTGCCCCTATTTTTTGTAGACCTTTTGGAGTAAGATTTCTTCTGTCTCCTCCTCCTTCTTCAAAACCAACTAAACTTGGTAAGTGAAATCCACAATCTAGAATTACTGCTTCGTCATTGTATTTGACAACGGTCATGTTTTTTCCTACTTCATCATAACCGCCAATTCCAATTATTTCTAAAGACATGAAAAAGAATTAATTTAGTTCTTTTATATAGTTTTCTCTAAAATTTTATGGTCCGCCTTCGCCGCCACCGTCTCCTCCTCCAGAGTCGCCTCCATAGTCACCTTCGCTGCTATCTCCGCCACCATAATCTCCTCCGCTGTCACCACTGTAATCTCCATCGTAATCCTCGCTGTAATCTCCTCCGTCATGATCTCCCTCATAGTCTTCACCACTATATCCTTCATCATAATAATCATCATATTCCGGTGAGTATTCTTCACCGTAATATTCACCTTCTTGAGGGTATTCTACTTCTGGAGAATATTCTCCCTCATAGTAATCATCTTCGTAGTAGTCATCTTCATAATAAGGGTAATCTCCTTCATTATAGTATCCGTTTTCTGGATAATACTCATTTTCTCCAGGATAATAACCATCATATCCATTATCATAGTCTCCATAATAATCTTGATAGTAATCTTCTGGATGTTCATAATATTCTCCAGGTCCTCCTCCTGGATTGTACATTCCGTAATCTCCATAATATTCATCGTAGTGATCATAATCGTCGAAATGACATTGGCAATTTCCTCCTGAGAAATCCCAGGCTCCACCTTGCTCACTACAACTTTCTGCACATTCTCTTTCTAGTTCTTTTGTTTCTGCATATCTTTCTTCGTAACTTTCAGAATGATCTTGATCCATAGCTGAATCATAACATCTCAATCTTTCTTCTGAATTTTGAATTCCTCTACAATGAGCTCCAAATCCCATATTTGGTCCACCAAATCCAATATCTTCCATCATTCTTTTACATTCTACTTCGTCTGCTTTGAATTCTCCAGTTAATCCAGCATCAATGCATTCTTTAGGTGCATGCCTTTCAAACATTATTTTTTCACATTCACGAGGATCAGATAATCCTGCGCATTCTTCTGGAGCATGTACATCAAACATTATTCTTTCACATTCTCTGTGTGCTTGATGTTCGCTTTTGAAATATATTTCTCCTCTGTCTAGAGCAGCAATACATTCTGATGGAGCGTGTTCTCTAAACATAATCAACATACATTCTTCCATGCTTACTCCTTCACATTCTTCTGGAGCATACATGTCATAATGTGCCTCTCCATACATCATTTCAACTTCTTCTAAAACGTGTTGTAGATGTTCAGGCAATAAATCCATTGGATCTTCTTGATCCATCTCTTCACAGGCATCTTCATTTCCAGCCATACATTCTACTGCCAGTGGAGCCATCACTTCACATTTTTTAGAAAATGATGTAATTGATATCTTATCACATTCACATTCTGCAGGATCTTGGAAACAATTAGACATAACCTCAAAGAATTCTTTAGCTTCCTCTTCTTGTTCTTCAGTTAATTCCGAATACATTTCTCTATGCCATTCTGGAGAATCTTCTGTAGTTTTACAGGTCCTGGCATATTGTATTGGATCTAATTGTGCTAAATTATTACATAGGTCTTTTATCTGTACGGCTATTTTTGCAGCTAGGGCAATATTTTCTTCTGTTTCTTCATGTTCTTCAACTCTTTCTTTAATAATCAGACCACTCTTCTCCTTCTAAATCTAATCCTTCTAAAACTTCTGTTATTGCCTTGCTACTTTCTCTTGCTCTTCTCTCAATATCTGGAGTTACTTCTTTTTCTAATAATTTTCCATATTCATTTGTTTTTTCAAGTGCCTTTTCTGCAGATTCTACATCTCCTGCTTCAACCATCTCTCTAAACTCTTGTACTTTTTCTTCTTTTGCTGCTATGGCTCTTTCAGGATTATCTCCAACTAAAATTCCTTCAAAGAAATCATCTACCGCGTAAAGCGGACTATCTGGTGTTAGTCCAGCAGTCTCTTGCAATTTTACTTCACCAATATCTTCAAAAACATCTATCTCTTTTTCAGCTTCCACTAACCCTTCTGTCTCCGGAGTAGAAGTTTCTTCTTGAGCTAAAACATTAGAAATAAATAAAATTGCAAAAATAAGTAATAATATGCCTCTTTTCATAGTTAATTTTTTAGATTTAGAGTATAAAAAGATAACTATAGTTAAATTTATAATGAAAAAGAAACAAGTTAAAATTATGTGGCAAATATTTCGACTATTGGGTGGAATTGTTTTGATAATTCTTGGTGCTATTGGAATAGTTACTCCTTTGATTCCAGGGATATTATTAATTCTTGCAGGAATTAGTTTAATATTACATATAACTATTAGAAAATCATGGAGTGTTTTTAAGAACAGAGTTTTACGCTAATTTTATCTCCTATTTTTATGTCTTTTTTTTGTTTTAATTCTAGGACATAGCTTGAAGATTTTTTTGATGAGATTACTGGCATGAATGGATAGGCATTTTTGATATCTACTATTTCTAATTCTGAATTTAACCAGGCTATTTGTAATGGAAAAAATACAAAGAACATATGAATTGAAGTATTTCTTGAATCTAAAATTATTGAATCATATTCTTTGGAGAAATTGAACATGAACCCTTTTGCTTTAGAAAAAAATCCGCTACATAACTTAGACTTCTCAGATATCAAGTTGTCGCCCACATAAATCTTGTAAAACATATTAAATTTCATGAAATATTTACTTTTTAAATCTTATATTTTCTTGAGTATAGAAAGGTTTTTATATGGTATTTTTTGCGTTAATTAAAAATGGACGAATATAATGAAAATAATCTTGAAGAGGACGTCTATAGTGAAGAAGGTAGAGAATCTGCAGTTGAAGATGATGAGATTTCTGCTGAAGAAGATGGCTTCATGAAAGGTTATGACGAAGATTACGAAAAAAATAACTAACGTCTAATTGCTTTTAATTTCTTAAGGGGAACTCTCTCAAAATTTTTATTCTTCTGCAAAGTCTTCTAAAGAATATTTGAATTCTTTTTCAGATTTGATTAATTTTTTTGCAAGTAAGTATTCTCTTGCTAGAACATAAAATATTAATCCTAAACTTTTTTTCCCTTTATTATTACATGCAACAACTAAATCTAAATTTTTACATTCATTGTTTGTATCACAAAGTCCAATAACTGGGACTCCAAGTTTTGATGCATCTGTAACTGCATTCTTATCCGGAATTGGATCACAAACTATAACTAGTTTTTTTTCTGTGAAATCTTCTAGTTCCACATTTGTTAATCTTCCAGGTTGATATCTTCCTGTGATTGTGTCGATGCCAGTTATTTTTGAGAATTGTTTTACTGGTTTGAATCCATTTTCTCTTCTACAAACTACTACTATTTCACTTGGTTCATATTGTGAGATTATTTTCGTAGCTAAGTTTAATCTCTTATCTATTTCTTCTACATTTAATATTGATAATCCGTCTGGCCTTATTTTGTAAATAAACTTAGACATAAATTTAGTTCTGAATTTATTCCCGATATGTAAACCTGATTTTAGATAATCATCCAATTGAACTAGTAATTCTTGTTCTGCCATGTTAGATATCGTCAATTTGAATTATTTATAAGCTTTTCCAATCAGAAGGCTTTGTAAATTAAGTAGCGTTTGTAAAAAAAGTCAGATGAGATAGCATTCTAAAACAGTTATATCCTCTATAATATTTATTTCGTCTTCTTCAACTTCTCTTTTAACGCTTCCTCAAGAAAAGAGGATAAATCAATATTATGTCCAGCACAATAAACTTTCACCTCTGTCCAGAGTTTGGGGTCAACTCTAAAGCTCTTTGTTATCTTTTCAGCCATAGTATTAATATATTAAAGTAGTATTTAAAGATATATATAATGCAGTATAATAATGTTTATATAGTAGTAATGTATTAAAGTAGTAAGGTAATAAGATAAAATGAACCAACAAATAGACATAAGGAAATTAAGCAGAGAAGAACGAGGAAAGTTAATCTTTCAGCGAGGCAGAATAGCAAAGAAAGACAACTTTTGGGTAGTCGGCTCTCAAACTTCTTTCAAAGCATATAAAGTAAGAATAGACAAGGAAAATCCTGTTTGTTCCTGTCCTGATTGTGAGTTAAGGAAAAAGAAATGCAAACATATCTATGCAGTTGAATATTACATTAAAAAACAAATAGATGAAGAAGGAAAGATTACAACAACAAAAGGAGTAAGAGTAACCTATAAACAAGATTGGAAAGCATACGACACAGCACAGACAAATGAGAAATTAATCTTTATGAGGTTGTTAAAGGATTTATCCAATTCAGTGTCACGCCAGAATATTCTTGGAAGTCAACCATAATATACAAGATTTATAAGACAATAGAGTTAAAGTTTAGAGATATTAAACCCCAAGATGGCATAGGGGAAACACTTGTTGAGAATAGGTTAAAGAGACAAAATGCAGAAAAATGGATTACTGAAATACCTGATTTAACCTTGGCACTTGAGGATTATGAAAAAAATCTAGAGAGATTTATAGAATTATCTAAAGAAAAAAATAGCACTCTTATATTTATGACTCAACCCTATCTTTATAAGGAGAATATGTCTGCTAAAGAAGATGCGAGTCTTTGGATGACTTATGATTTTGGAGATATTTATTATCCTACAGAAACGATGATATACTCAATGGAAGAGTTTAATAAGAAACTACTTAAGGTATGTGAAAGTAATAAGGACATTTATTGTATTGACCTTGAAAAAAAAGTTCCAAAAACATTTAATTATATCTATGATGATATGCACTTTAATGAAAATGGAGCGAGATTTGTAGCTGAAGAAATCTCGTTATTTATGAAAGAAAATATGGACGAATTTGAATAAATATATCGTTACAATTTTCTGTAAAAAAAGTAAGTCAATTTAATGACTTAATTTACAAAGCCCAATCAGAAAATGTAATAAGCTTAAATAAACTACTAATTTTATGGATTTAGAGGAAAAAGTTCTTGAAGAAGGATTAAAACATATTGAAGAAGCACATTTAGAACCTATTGAAGATGAATATGAGACAAGAATAAAAGAAAGTGAAAGAGATTTTGAAAATATGTATTATTGATCCTTTACTCTTTATTTACGAACATGTTTAAATTTTTCAGAACAATATTCTATTATTTTGTCTTCTACTTTTATTCCTGAAGCTTCTCTGAATGCTATGAAATTTGGACTTCTGTTGCATTCTAAAATGTAAAGTTGTCCTTTTCTTGTTTCTGCAACATCTACTCCATAGATATCTCCTTTATGATTTTTTACAGAATCTAGTGCAAAGTTTTCTATCTTTTCATTTCTTAGATATTCAAAATTTGATCCTAGTGTTGCGTTTTTAATTAGTGAATCTGTTCTTTTTTTACAAACTCCAAGACTTTCTTCTCCTAAAATAAGAACCCTGTATTCCTCTTTAATTGGAATATATTCTTGTATTATTACGTCAGTAAGATTTTGATTTGTGTATCCTTTCAAATCATTTTTATCTAGTATAATATTTACGCCTTGTCCTTCCTTTCCTTCATTAGGTTTTATAACAAATGGAAACTCCCAAGTGTCTGCTATCTTCTCCATATTCTCGTCAAATCTAGGAAGATACACTGTCCTTGGATAATTCAAGCTGTCTCTTCTTTGTAATTGAGAAAGATACTTGTTTAACGGAAATACTAAACTTTCTGCCGGATCTACAGTTACTTTCCCATTTACTTCCATAGATTTTACAAGCTCATATATTGATCTTTCTGCCCCTCTTGTTCTTCTAGTTAACAAAACATCATAATCTAAAAGATTTTTATCTTCATATTCTAAATCTAAGAATCCATTATTCATATCATACCTTACTTTTGTTGGATCGACTAGTAAAGTTTCTAGTCCTTTTTTTCTTGAAGATTTTACAATTAATCTGTCTGTTTCGTGAAGATCAATATTCTTTGCCAAATGACTTGTTGTTAACGCTAATTTTCTCATGAAAAGGGAAATTTGATAAAACTTTTAAAACTATTTACTTCAGTTTAATAGTATATTTAAATTACGTTAGACTTTCTTAGTTATGATTATAGATTCCCATGCACATGTTGGTTATGAAACTAGAACACAGTATCAAAAACCTAAAGATCTTCTTAGAATTATGGATGCTTCGGGAATAGATAAATCGGTAGTTTTCCCTTTTGGTCCGGAATTTTCTAAGAATCAATCTTATTCTAGAATAAATGAAGCAATGGCTAGTTTGTTGTCAAATAAAAGATTTATTCCCTTTGGAAGAATTAATCAGTTATCAAAAGATATGTTTTCTGAGGCAGAAAATATTTCTTCACTTGGTCTTAAGGGAATAAAGATCCATACACATAGGGAATCTATTAAGTGGTATGGCCCTTTGTTTAGAAAAATGGATAAGTTTGATCTTCCCTTAATTATTCATACTGGAAATAATTACAATTCTGATGTGAGACATCTTAGAAATATGCCTTTTTCTAATCCAATAATCATAGCGCATGGAGGAAAAGATAGATTTCTAGACGCTGTAGAACTAGTAAACTCAAGCAGTAATATTTATATAGAGACCTCTCTTCTCTCGCTCCGAAGAACTCAGGTATTAATCAAAAAAATAAAGGATAAGTCTAAAATACTTTTTGGTTCTGACTCTCCTTTCCATCATCCTGAGCTTGAGTCAAAAAAGATAAGATATGCGTGTAGTGACAAGTATCTCGTTGAAGATATACTTGGAAATAATATCAAGAAAATACTAAAATGAGTGAAGAGAAAAAATACAAGGTACTTTATGTATGTAGGGACAGAAATCTTGAAGATCCTAGTACCTCTACTGAGTTAAATTTGATTTATGCAGCTTATGCAGAAGGAAATGACGTTTCTATATTAGACCCACACGACTTTTATGTGAAGAGTGGAGAATTATATGGGATTACAAAGAGACCAAATGCTGAAAAGATAAATAGTTTGGAAACTTATGCAGGATATTTGGAAAATGAAAAATATACTCTTTTTGAAGCTTCTCCTCTGAATAATTTCGATATTGTTTTTTCTAGAGTTGCATATAGAGATAATGGTCCTGAAGAAAAACAAAGTTTTGATACTACTCTTAATTATCTTTCTATATTGAAAACTTTGAATCCTAATATTGCCTTCATGAATGACCCTGATGGAATAATAAAAAGTGGATCTAAACTTTATGATACTTTAATATTTAATGATTTAATGCCAGAAACACACATCACAAAAGATTCTAATAGATTGAGAAAAATTATCAGAGAAGCAAATGCTGAAGGGACCGGATTAATTGGTAAGCCTACTGATGGAATGGGAGGTAGTTCTGTAATGCCTTTGCCTAAGAAGAATTATGGTGTTTTTGCAGACTTGTTGATACAGCACTATGAAAATGCTATAATTCAACACAGTATAAACGGCATTGATAGAAGATTATTTTTATTAGATGGAGAGATTTTAGCTGCGTATAAAAAAACTCCTTCTGAAGGGGACAGTAGAGCTAATGTTACTTCTGGGGCTACTATTGAAAACTATGCTCTTCAAAAAGTTGACAGAGATATTGTATCAAATATAAAAGACAAAATAGCAAGAGATGGGCTTTATTTTTGTGGACTGGATGTTATGGGTCCTGAAGAAGAAGGAAATTTAGAAAATACTAAACTTTTGGAATTGAATGTTAGATGTCCTTCTGGTATAGCTTATTTGGATCATGCATTAAAAGAAGATGCTGCTTCTAAGATAATAAAGTCTGCAGAAAATAAATATGAACTTTTAAATTCTCCTAAAGAAAAAGCTTAAAAATTGAAAAACAACCACTAAAATATGGAGTATCACTATGTATTGAACAGGCCGTGGATTTCTTGCGGTAATGATGGAATACTAGAAGATTATGCAGGATTTATTACAGATACTGAGATTAAGGACAAATATAATTTTCTTGAAAGAATTTCTGGTGCAATAGGTTTAAATCACAAAGTTTCTGAAGAAAAAAATAAGATTTATAGTGAAATTATGAGAACCTTTTATGATACAATATCCTCGTTTGAGGACATAGATTTATCTTTTTATGGACAGGAAGCAGATTCTATAGATATAGAGGCCAGAAACAATAGAAGGGCTCGTGAAAAATTAGGGTATTTTAATGAAGAATTAGATAACAATCTTTCAAATATTTTACATAAACATAATTATCATTTAAAACTAGATGGAAATTTTCTTGGTTAAACTCCTAGTTTAATTTGTGCTTCTATTTTCCTTAGTTCTTTTAGTTTTGCGACTCTTTCTTTACCATAAATTCCACATTTTATCATTGGAATTTCTAAGCCTATTGCTAAATGTGATATTGATGCATCTAAAGTTTCTCCAGATCTGTGAGATATTATTGGATATAGATTATTTTTCTTTAGTTCATCAACGAATTTCTTAGTTTCAATTAAGCTTCCAATTTGATTTGGTTTTACTATCGCTGCGTTTATTGATTTTTGTTTTATTGCTTTTTTTAATCTTTTTAGATTTGTCACAGTTAGATCGTCTCCAGTAATTAAACACTTATTTTTGAATTTATTTGTTAGTTCTGCAAATCCAGAAAAATCTTCTTCGTGTAAAGCATCTTCAACATAGTGTAGTTTATACTTCTCTATAAGGTCTGAAATATATTCTATTTGTCCTTTTTTTGTTAATTTTTTATTTTTCTCTTCTTTTGAAAAATTTTTGTAAACATAATGTTTTCCGTCCCAAAAACTTGATGCCGCTACATCTAAACCAAGATTAATTTTGAATCCAAATTCTCCTGAAACTTGTTTTGTAATTTCCTTCAAAATATCTAGAACTTCAGTATTGCTTAGGTTTGGTGCCCATGCACCTTCATCTGTTAATTGATTCTTGAAACTTTGGTCCACTTCTTTTAATTTCTTTCTTACTAATTCGTGAATTCTATTATTTGCTTCTATTGCTTGATCTAATTTTTTGGCACCAAATGGATAAACTAAAAATTCTTGAAAATCTGGCCCTCCTCCTTTAAAGTGTGCACCTCCTCCAATTACATTCCCTAGTGGTTTCGATATTCTTCTTGTTTTTTTATTGAATATTTTCCACAAAGTTCCAGTACTTTTTAGGATTGCATATTCCAACGCAACTACTGTATTTCCACCGTGTTTTTTCTTGTCTACTATCTCTTCTACTTTGTCTAATTCATTAAAATTCTTTATATTTAAACCTATTAATTCCTTACAGCTTTTTAGAGAACTCACAGAATCACTTACAGTTCCAACAAAATCTTTTGCTTCATGTTTTCCCTTGCTTGCTCCAGAAGGTGCACTTGCTTCTCCCTTTCCAATATTTGATTTAACAATTACTTTGATTGTTTCCTCTCCACGAGAGTTTTTAATCTTCTTTGCTTTTACTTTTTTTAGTATCATTAGATTTCAAGCTTTTTTTACATTTTAAATAATTAATTATTTTACATAAGATAATTTTTTAAATGATAAACTAAGGTAAAACTTATGGCAAAATATAAAATAATTTTTGATAGAGAGGCCTGCATAGGTGCTCTATCTTGTAATGCTGTTGCATCTGAATTCTGGAAACTTGCAGAGGATGGAAAAGTTGACTTGAAAGATGCTAAATTAAATGAAAAAACAGGCAAATATGAATTAATAATTGATGAAAAATATCTTAATGTGAATAAAGATGCAGAATCTGTTTGTCCTGTTTATGCTATTAAGATTGAGAAAGTAAAAGATGATAGTGATAAAAAAGATTGATGAAAACACTTTTTCTGTGAAAGTTAGTGAAGAGAATAGTTATACTGAACATAAAGTTAGTGTAGACAATAATTACTATATTAAGCTTACAGATGGAGAAATACCAAAAGAAGTCCTAATTGAGAAATCTTTTAAGTTTTTACTTGAGAGGGAACCTAAGGAAAGCATACTATTAAAATTTGATTTAAAGAGTATATCTGAATATTTTTATAACTATGAACACAAAATAAAGGAATATTTCTAAGTAATATATGTTAATCTCTCAGATGTATATAATTAATAAGTTTTATATATATTCTGTAAACTACAAATTGTGGGGGATAGAAGTTGGTAAGTTATAGAAAATTAATAAAATTTGGAGAATCTTCATATGTTGTCTCTTTGCCTGTTGCATGGGTGAAAAAGAACAGTTTGAGTAAAGGAAGTACAATATTTGTTGACGAAAGTTCTTCAAGTGAACTCATTCTATCATTAGATAATTCTAGTAAAAGAGAGGGATATGAAGTAGTTATAGATCTGAAAAGTAAAGATAAACATCAAGTACATCGGGAGGTTACTTCTGCGTATGTAAAGGGTGCAACTACTATAATCATCAAAGGAAATAAATTAAAAAGCAATTTCTCTGTAGTAAAAAATCTTCTTCATAATCTTATGGGGTTAGAAATAATGGAGCAAACTTCTTCCAAAATTGTTGCAAAAGATATATTATCTGTAGATACTTTGTCTATTGAAAATATTATTAGAAGAATAACAATAATTACTGAATCTATGTTAGAAGATTCAAAAAAAATAACAAATAATTTTTCCAATTATAGAAATCTTAATAGTAGAGATGTTGAGGTTAATAGATTAGTGTTTCTTGTTCTGAGAATAATCAAAATGGGATTTAATAGTCCTGCTCTATCAAAGCAAATCAAGATGACTAATGAAGATCTTTTCAAAAATTGGAACATAGTAGATTTTCTTGAAGAAATAGCTGATGAAGCAAAGAGAATTAGTAGAATAATTCCACAATTGGATACTTCTGAATTAGAGAAAACTAAATTTAATGAAGTTTATGCTGAAATAGAGGATTTGTATAAAAAAGCAAAAAAAGCATATTACATGGACGATCAAAAATTAGCATTTGATGTGTCTTCTTATAAAACTAGTTTGGTTAAGAAATGTGATAGCCTTCTTGAAGAACATAATACTCCTCAAATGGCAAGAATGGTTGAGAGAATGAAAGCTATGATTGCAGGTATAAGAAATATTTCAAGAGTAATTTACCAATGAAAAAGTTAAACAAAGACGAGAAACATTGTAAGGAAATAATTCAAGAATATTTTAATAAAAACAACTCTAAAAAGAAAGTAAAAAGTGTTAGAAGGGTTGCAATTTCAAAAGTGAAACCAACTCTTAAAAGAAAACTTTCCAAAGAAGAAGTTAGATCTAAAATAAATCCTGAAAGAAAAAGTAGCATAAGGGTATATGAAGTTAGTTTGAATGGTATGGTTCCTAAAGATTCTAAGATGTTGGTTGTAGGTAAGAAATATAAGAACGTATCTTCAGACCATAGTAATAAAGGATTTCCTATGTTTGTAGAGGGAGAATCTCTAAAACTTTGTAATGAAGTGTATGGGAAAAGAGCCCCTTTAGACAAGTTATTCCCAGAATTTTATGCTTACGATAGGGGAGTTTTATTTAAAGAATATATTAGTGGACAAAGTTTGACCAAAGTTATAAATCATGGAAATAAAAAAATAGAATCAACACTTTCCGAAATAGGTTCTCTTGAAAAAAAATTGAGTAGGGGAAATCTTAATTCTGAACAAGTGGCTAATCTTCTTATGAAAAAAAAGAGATTAGAAACCAAAGCAGATAACACTTTAGACAATTTGAAAGATTTGATGGTGGCAACCGTAGAAACCTTAGCAGACTTTCATGAGAGCGTTTATCATAGTGCCCCTAATAGAGAACAATCATATGTTATCAATAGATTGGAAAAACATAATTTTGCACAAGAGTTTGCAGATTTGTCTTTAGAATTATCTCGCCAAGCTGGTATCAATGGTGAAGATAAACAATGGTGGGTTGAGGTATTTAATGCATTTTATTCTTCTCCAGTTGCAGATTATTTAGGAAATTCCTCCCGATCCCACGTTAGGTTTTTGATTGGAGACTATTATTCTGATAATATTCTTGTTAATCTTGAGAAAGTAATAAACTCAGATAAGGGAGAGGTTATTGGGAATGCTCTTTCAAAAGTTTACAAACAAGGTTATAAGAGAAGTAAAAAACCTTATAGTTCTTCGATGTTGTGGAAGAGAGCCCTTAGATTGTATGATTTAGGTAAATGTATAGAAGGACCTGTTGGGTTAGACCTTAGTGATTTGTTAAACATACCCTATCTTACAATAGGAGACAATTTTATTGATGCTTATTTGGATGTTTATAGAGAATTTTCAAATGGTCTGAGACCTAAAAAAGGAAAATTATACAAAGGACCATTAAGAAAATCTTTTGGTTATTGTTCTATTCCAAGATTGCTTAGATCTGCAGTGAATGAAAGTGTGGTAACCCACAAAAAGAAATATATCAATGCTCTTGAAGAAAATTTAGATAAATATAAGGGACTTAGTATGTTGGCACACAGGCTTAGAAACAGAGGATTATTCAGCGAAAGCAAATATGATGAATTAGAAAAATCTAGATAGTATTTCTTTATGTTTAAATCCTAATCTTAATTTACTTAGTTCTTCCTTTGAAAACCACTTTGTCTCTGAAACTTCATAATTATCTGGTTTTGGCTCTTTGTTCGTGTCTGCTTTGAATATATATAATTCTGCCTTCCAATTTATTGATGGAATTCTCTCTTCCATTGAAGTTATGTACTTTGGAGAAATTTTAATCCCTGTCTCTTCCTCTGTTTCTCTTTTTACAGTATCTAAAGGAGATTCTTTTTTATCAACGTGTCCTCCCGGAAGTACCCAATAATTTTTGTAAGGTGTATTTAATCTTTTTTCTAGAAGAACCTTATCCCTTTTTTTATTATTGCAGCAGTAGTTCTTTTCATAATCATAATTTTAATTACAATCTTTAAAAAATTAGTGTTTGCGTTACATTAAGTTTAAATAAAAAATGTGATATCATAATATATTGAAGATGATAAAATATGGAACTTAGTGATTTTTTTTCTGATTTGGAACAAACTAAAATTTTGAGCCTAACAACTTTTGGCGCAATGACCGGAGCAATTGCTGGAGTAATGAATCTTGATGAACGTATTGAAAATAGTAAGAGAAAAATATTTTCTGAAAATAAAAAGATAGAAAAAGCTTCTGTTAAGATTATGACTTCTTCCCTTGCAGGAATAACTTCTGTTAATTATGGTGGTTCTTTATTTTCTAATGTTGGAGAAGGAGCAACTTATACTATATTATTTAGACTTGGTTACGGGGCAGGATATCAGATTACCAAAAGTTTCTATAATCGCTAAATTTTTATATTTTTGTACTATATCAATTCTATGTCTCAGAAAATCAGTGTTTTTAAGAT
Source organism: Candidatus Woesearchaeota archaeon (assembly GCA_964344555.1). Lineage (GTDB taxonomy): Archaea > Nanobdellota > Nanobdellia > SCGC-AAA011-G17 > PNOQ01 > CAYFNK01. The sequence continues at coordinate 59,879 of CAYFNK010000002.1, forward strand.
ATCTTTGGACGAGTCCTTTTCTAATACTAACTATGCTATAGCCGTTGAAAATTATCTTGATATAATCTCAAAGGATCTTGGAGAGATTGCAAAACGTGCAGAAATAGTTTCTAGACAAAATCCTTCAGATTATTCAATAGAATATAAAATTTCAAAAGATAAAATTCACAACTACCATTGTAGTAATTTGGATAAAAATGAAATAAAAACATTAGATAAGTATTTAGATAAACTGAAAGTTTTTTAAATTGGTCAATCACCTCTTCTACTATGGATTTACAAATCTTAGCTGAAAAATTACACCCACTAGAAAGAAAAGTTTTGAAAATTCTTAAGGATAAAACTAGTCTCGAAGAAATGGGGTCTAAGACTAAATTAAAAGAAGTAGAAATAACTAGGGCACTTCAGTGGTTGGAAAATAAAAAAATTGTAAAAACTGAAAAATCTGAATCTGAAATTGTAATTTTAGGTAAAAATGGAGAAGATTATGTTGAAAATTCATTACCTGAGAGGAGATTTCTTGAAGCTCTTGAAAAAGAATCTTTAACACTAGACCAAATAAGGAAAAAAGGAATCAATAGAGAAGAATTGAATATTTCCTTAGGATTGTTGAAGAGAGAAGGAGCAATAGTTTTTGGTCTAAAAGGAAAATTGAAACTTACTAAAAAAGGAAAAGATTTGCTTAAAGAAAAATTTCCTGAAGAAGAATTTTTGGAAAAACTTCCATTAAATTTAGATAAACTACGTGATTCTGATAAAAAAATATTTAACGATTTGAAGAAGAGAAAAGAATTAGTTGATGTTGATTCTAAGAAAATAATAGTAGCAAAATTAACTAAACTTGGTAAGGACTTACTAAAAGTTAAAATTGATGAAACTTTGATTGAAAGTTTAGATAAAGATATGTTGAAATATGGGAAATGGAGAAATAAGAAATTTAGAAGATATGATGTTGAAGTTAACGTTCCTAAAATTTATCCTGGTAAAAGACATTTCATAAATGAATCAAAAGAGTATGCCAAACAAATTTGGTTAGATATGGGCTTCAAAGAAATGAGAGGTAGTTCAATTAATAGTTCTTTTTGGAATTTTGACGCCTTATTTGTTCCTCAAGACCATCCTGCAAGGGAAATGCAAGATACTTTTTTCTTGAAAGGAACTGGAAAACTTCCAAAAGATATAGTTTCTAGAGTAAAAAAACAACATGAAGCTTCTTGGAAATATAGTTGGTCGGAAAAAGAAGCAGAAAAACTGGTTTTGAGAACTCATACTACTGTACTATCTGCTAAAACAATTGCTAAATTAAAAGAAGAAAATTTACCTGCTAAGTTTTTTGCTATTGGAAGAAATTATAGAAACGAAGCTTTAGACTGGTCACACTTATTTGAATTCAATCAATCAGAGGGTATTGTTGTTGATCCAAATGCTAATTTTAAACACTTGCTTGGATATCTAAAACAATTCTTTAAAAAAATGGGATATGGCAAGGTTAGATTTAGACCTGCATATTTTCCATATACAGAACCAAGTGTAGAAATTGATGTTTATGTTACTGAAAGAAAAACTTGGGTAGAATTAGGAGGTGCTGGAATTTTTAGACCAGAAGTTGTAAAACCTTTACTTGGAAAGGATATTCCAGTTTTAGCCTGGGGATTTGGTTTAGGAAGAATAGTCTCTCCTTATTATAATATTAAAGATTTAAGAGATTTTTACAAGAACGATTTGAAACAATTGAAGGAGATGAAATCTAGAATATAAAATGCCAACAATCACTTTAGATAAAAAGGACTTATTACATCTCGTTGGAAAGAAATTATCAAATGAAAAACTAAAAGATAGAATTTCTATGCTGGGAACTGATTTAGAACAGGTTTCAGATAAAGAAATTACTGTTGAAATTTTTCCGAATAGACCAGACCTGTTATCTTCTGAAGGTTTTGCTAGGGCGTTGTCTTCTTTTGTTGGCGTTGAGAAGGGATTGAAGAAATATAAAGTGAATAAATCTAATTATGTAGTTAATGTAGATAAGACTGTGAAAAACGTTAGACCTTATGCTGTTTGTGCAGTTGTAAAAAATGTTAAATTAAATGATGCGGCAATTGAATCCTTGATGCAAGTTCAAGAAAAACTACACACTACTCATGGAAGAAATAGAGAGAAAGCTTCTATTGGAGTTTATGATTTAGATACAATAAAATTCCCTTTAACTTATACTACTAAACCTGAAGATTTTGAGTTTACTGCTCTTGAAACTACTAAAGAACAGAGTTTATCTTTGATCTTAGAAAAACATCAAAAAGGTGCAGAGTTCAAACATCTATTGGAAAAATTTGAAGAATATCCAATATGGTTAGATGCAAATAAACAAGTCTTGTCTATGCCTCCAATAATAAACTCCGAAGAAACAAGAGTTACTGAAAAAACTAAGAATCTGTTTGTTGATGTTACTGGGACTGATGAGCAAGCAGTTGAACAAGCTCTTAATATAATTGTTACTAGTCTTTCAGATAGAAATGGAAAAATTTATTCTGTTAAGGTAGGAAGTAAAACTTATCCAAATTTAGAACCTAAAAAGATTAAGATTAGTCCTTCTTATTTGAATAAAAGACTAGGATTGAACTTAACTGAAAGAGAAATTTACACCTTATTACAAAAAATGGGAATTGACTATAAGAAACCTTATGTTTATGTTCCTTCTTATCGTACAGATATCCTTCATGAAATAGATGTTGCCGAAGATGTCGGCATAGCCTATGGTTACGAAAATTTTGAACCTGAAATTCCTAATGTTGCAACTATTGCAGAAGAAAATAGTTTTGAGAAATTTAAAAATAAAATTGCTAATCTGTTAACTGGTTATGGTTTATTTGAAACTAATACGTATAATATTACTAACAAAGAGAATCAAACTAAGAAAATGAGAGTTGATATGAATGTTGTTAGAATAGCAAACGCACTTAATGAAGAGTATGATGTTTTGAGAACTTGGATGGTTCCTAGTTTGTTAGATGTTTTGAAAAATAATAAACATCATGAATATCCCCAAAGAATATTTGAGATTGGATCTGTTTTTATACCTAAGGAAAAGTCAAGACTTGGAGTTCTCTTAACTCATAAGAATACAAATTATACTGAGGCAAGACAAATCTTAGATTCATTATTTAGTTTACTTGACATTAATTATGAAATAAAAGAAACAGAACATGATTCATTTATTACTGGAAGAGTTGCTAGAGTTTATGTGAAGGGAGAAGGAGTTGCATATATTGGAGAGTTACACCCTGAAGTTTTGGAAAACTTTGAATTAGAAATGCCTGTTGTTGGTTTTGAACTAAATTTATCTGATTTGTACAAACTTATTTGAAAATACCATCTTTTGTAATCTCTAAGGTATTTTCTATTCTATTCTTTACTTCTTTTTTGTCAAATCTTATTCTTTTTTTCCCAAGATCTTGGTATGCTTCTTCAGAAAGATGATACATCCATAAAAAATATTGATAATTATCTTGAACTTCTATAAGATCTGTATCTGGTATTGAAACTAGGCCTTCTTCCTTGAAATATTCTAATCTTTCTACTGTGGAAGAAGGATAATTCTTGATAAAAGATTTTGTTTTGTTTTGATTTAGGTGCTTAATCACATTTCTTGTTAATTCTGTTTGAATATATCTCAATGGACCGTACTTGAAGGAACCTTGTCCTTTATTTGGATCGAAAATTGCAATTCCGCTTTCTAAATCATAATGGATTTTGTTTTTTCCTCTGAATTTGTTCATACCTATTTCTGTTGATTTTTTGTATTCTTTCTTTCTTCCTTTTAATTTTTTGTTAATTCTTTTTTTAATATCCTTATCAGTTAATTCGCTCAATAAGTTATTAACAGTTTGATTATATAATTTTAATCTTCCACATAAGAGTTTAGAATCAATCATCCTACTTGGAAAAACTCTTTCTGGATCATTTTGATAATAACTCAGCATATCTCTTCCAATTATTTTAGTTTCTAAAGTATCAAATTTCTTACTTCTCTTTAATTTGTGGTTCAACTTATACATTGAAGGATAATGTCCATTCTTTGAATTCTTGACTAGAATTAATTCCACCGGAGACATTGGACCTTTTTCAAATCTTGCATCACTTCCTGTAATAAGAAATACATAGTCATCACAATTGGTGAACAGATCTGCTAGTCTTTCTGAAAGTAATTCATGAATCGTTTTATTATACCAATATATTTCCATATGATAATCTTTGTAATCTTTATTCTTTACTGGCCTAAATTTTGGTATTCTAATCATAAAATTTGAGAAAAACTAAACACTTAAAAGGCTTATTTTATTGATTTCAGTATGAATTATGACTTGGAATTGGAAAAAGTAGCGCAAAGTATAAAAAGTAATAGCGCTAAGACTGTTTGTATACAATTTCCTGATGGTTTAAAGCCTGAGGCAGCTAAAGTTGCTAAAGGATTGAAGGAAAAAACTGACTCGGATATAATAATATGGGCGGGAGATTGTTATGGTTCATGTGATACTCCATTAGGATTGAAGGATATTGGGGTAGACATGCTTGTTCAATTTGGTCATTCCGCATGGCCATTTTATTAGGAAAAAATGGAAAAAAAGAGGTTGATATTTACTTTAGCTTTATTTTCAATTATAATTATTAGTTCTTGTGCACCTGATTTAGCCCCTACTGCACCTAAGGTGAATCCTTGTTCCCTTTTTTTAGATATTACTCCTGGAGATTCTGATCTTAATGGGAGAGCGGATTTAAATGATGTGGCGGTTATGATTGAATATGTCTTAAAAAATGTGAAAATAACTGAACCTGACCAATCCTTATGTAATTCAGATATTAATGGAGATGGAGCTGTAAATCGTTTAGATTTGAGAGATTCTAAGAGAATTTATACTCAAGAATATGATATAGGCCGGCCAATTAGTTGTGAAGATTCTTTAATGGGAGATGGAAACGGAGATGGTACTGTAAATGTTCTTGATATTATCTTAACTATAGGCATAATTCTTGGCTCTGATCAAGCTACTGATCTTCAAGAATGTGTGCTCGATCTTAATGAAGATGCTATAATAGATATTCTCGATATTGTTCTTATGGTTAACCTTATTCTTGGTGAACCTCCTGAAGAAGAAATTCCTGGTTGTACAGACGAAACTGCTTGCAATTATAATATGGAAGCCAATGCAGATGATGGAAGTTGCACTTATGCAGAAGAATATTATGATTGCGATGGAAATTGTTTGAATGATGAAAATGAAGACGGAATTTGTGATGAATTAGAAGAAGTTGTTTCTGGTTGTACTGATCCTTTAGCAGATAATTATGATCTTGAAGCAGTTGAAGATGATGGAAGTTGTGAGTATACTGGAAGTGGAACTGTTGATGAGGACGGAGGAACTGTTTCTGGTGAGACTGAAGGAGTATCTGTAGATATTCCTGGAGGGGCATTGGGAGAGGATGTTGAAATTACAGTTGAAGACGTTGAAGAAGAAACAGTTGCAGATGCACAATTACCTGAAGGAGAGTATACTTCTGCTAGTGATTATTATTCTTTTGAACCTCATGGACAGGAATTTGTTGAACTTGTAACAATATCTATTCCTTATACTGGAGATTCTAGTAATTTAATTTTTGTTAAACTTGATAATGGTGAAGATACCACTTGGGAAACTATTGAAGGAGGAAGTTTTGTTGATGGAATTGCAAGTGTGAGCGTGAGTAGTTTTAGTATTTTCTCCGTACTTGTTGATGAAAGTGTTGAAGAACCTGAGAATACTTGTGGGGGACAGTGTGAGAGTGGAATTGGTAGTGAAGGATGTCTTGATGATTTATCTTGTATTTGTTATTGTGATGCATTGTGCTATGATGCAGATAATCAAGATTGTTGTGTAGATATTGATCTAAATCAAGATGGAAGTTTTACTGAAGAAGAATATACTGAATATTGCGGAATAGATGAAGGCCAGGATGATGGTCCTGATGAAGATGATAATGGAGATGGTAATGG
>CAYFNK010000002.1:66006-109447 GCA_964344555.1 Candidatus Woesearchaeota archaeon
TAATGGAGATGGTAATGGGAATGGGAACGGAGGAGGAACGTATGATAGCACAACGCCCCCTAGTGAAGAATCAGAGGAAGAAAGCCCTTTATTTGATATTAAGGTGAACCTAGCAGAAGGATCTGAAGATTTGGCTCCAGGAGATGAATTAACATCAGAAATATTATTATTTAATTTTGGAGACCTTTCTCCTGTAGATGTTGTTTTGAATTGTGTATTGAACAACTTTAATATTAGTGATAATAGAACTTATGACATGTTTGAGGAAACTCTTGCAGTTGATGTGCAAACTTCAATTATAAGAAATATGGATGTTCCGGAAGATGCCCCACTGGGCAATTATTTGATGGAATGTAGTATCAACTACAATGAGGAAATAGAAGTATCAAGTAGTGATGTTGTAAGTGTAATATCAAGATTGAAGAAAGAATTGCCATCAGTACAATTACTTACAATACTTGGACTTTCAATACTTCTAGTAATTGCTGTTTTCATAATAATCTTTTTAGTTTTAAAGGGTTTGAATAAAAGAATAGCAAGAAAAGGGACTTCAAAATCTAATCACAAAAGAAAAAATAAGTAGTTTTATATAATCTTATCTATTAAAACTTGAAAATGGAAAAAGAGGATATTAATCTACCAAAACAACTAATGGATAATGTTAGAACTATAATAGAAAACACTAAATTGTTTGAGAATGAGGAGGATTTTGTAACTCAAGCAGTAATAAAACAGATAACTAAATACAAGTAAAAATGGAAAAAGAAGAAACAATAGGATTTCATAAAGGTGCATTAAGCACATTGATTAAAGAAAGGGAAGAACTTGCCAGAATGGTGTCTATAGTGGATCAATTAATCCATGCACATAAAAAAGGATTGGAAGATCTTGGGATTAGTTTAGAACAAAAACAAGCTGAAGATTCAACTGGAGAGAGGTCCCCTTAAATAAAAAGAAAAAGTAAATTTAGATTTATTCTCCCAGATAACCGAGCATAAATCCTTCTTCTTCGGCAGATATTTCGTCGCTTTCAGTTAGCTCATCTAGTCCTTTTTCATCGTATACGCTTTCTTCGCCTAATGGAAAATCTTCTTCATACATTTTGAAAACCCCTTCATATTAATTAGGTGGATATTTCTTTTAATATACTTAATCAATATAAAATATATACAGTATATATACAAGACACTACTAATGGTGTTTGATCTTTTTTGGGAAAAATTTGAGAAAAATTGGCAATCATAAGTCTTTTAAATTTATTCTTTGTTCCCCTACTGAGATGATACAGATAGATTATGGTCCTCAGTGGTTTTATTTACCTTCATTACTAATAGACCTTGCAGGTTTCTTAGTTTTACTGCTAATAAGCCTCTATGGACTTAAATATTATAAAATAAATAAGAAGAAGAACTACCTTCATTTATCTGGAGCTTTCTTTTTGATATGTTTGTCCTTTTTATTTAAGCTTTTAACTAATGCTACTGTATATTACGAATCTTTGAAGAACTTTTATCAAGGAGCGGCTATTGTAGGTACCTTAGAAGTTATTAGGGGATTTAACGTATTCTCAATATTGACATTTTCAACTTTTGTATTATTACAGATATTAGGACTATACTTTTTGTATAATATTTATAATAAGAATACTTTGCATTCTAATGTTTTCCTGATGGTTTATTTTATATTATTATCAACTTATTTAAGTAATTTTGACTATTATATATTTCACTTAACTGCTTTGTTCTTTTTAGGAGTATTGTCTTTGATTTATTTGAAACATTATAGAGATTCAAGACATGGAAATACTAAGCTACTTTATTACGGATTTTCGATGCTTGCAATAAGTCAAGTATTCTTCATATTTTTAGCTTTAAACCAATATTTCTATGTAATTGCTGAGATGATACAACTTATAGGATATTATATTTTATTATTAGTTTGGATAGGATTTAGCAAACATGGAAAGAAAAAGAAATAGAACAGATATTGTGCATGATATCTTGGAAGCTATATTATTGAAGGGAGGTAAAATAAAGCCAACTCACCTAATGTATAAAGCTAATTTGTCCCATATTCAAATGAATTCTTACTTGGATGAACTTATGAAAAAAAACTTAGTTGAGAAAATTAAAGAAAAAAATTCAAATGTTATAACTTTGACTGAAAGTGGTTATGAATTTAGAAATAAAATAAAAGAGATTATAGAATTCGAAAGAACTTTTGGATTGTGATTATTCACCTTTAAAAACATTAGGATTTATGCTATACAACCAATTAAGTAATCCTTTCTTTTTAGGTTTTAGTTTATTATAATCTTCTAAACCTTCTAAGAAATATTTTTTATCTAGTCCCTTGTAAGTAGATAATGCCTTTATATCAAATATGTCTGCATATAATCTTATCTTAGAGATTGTTCTATGTACCTCTTTTGGATCTAAATTAAATTGATTAATAGTGTAATCTCTTTTCAAAGAATTTATTGAATTTTGTAAGGAATTTAAGCCCATGGTACTTGGTCTTTCTGAGTTTATGCCGTGATTTTGTTTGAAAGTATTTATTCTTAAGGATTTGTGCAAAATTATATCTTCTGTTGGAATTAATCTTAGATATCCTCCATTGTACTGCATTTTCTGGGCATTTGAGTTTTCTCTTTCTCCTACTTTTTTTAACCATTCATAAGACCCAGTACTTTTTCTAGGATACTGCAAAATTATTAGTTCTTCGTCATTTTCAAGATTTATGTCAAATGTATATCTTTGTTTTTTCTTAGTTTTTTTGTATCCTTTATCTAAAAGTTCTTCCAACCCTCCTGAAACTGATTCTTCAAATTCTGAAAGAGAATATTTTAAGGTACCGTTCATGTCAATATCTGAACTCTCTCTATGTAAATCCTCTGGTAGAAAGAATTGTGTGCTCATTCCACCTGCAAAGTACTGATTATCTTTATAATGATTAGATATCGCACTGTATACGTCTTTTACAATATTATCTTTGATTGTGTGTAAATATTTCTTTTTCATTTTAATTTTGATAGATAAATAGTATTAAAATTTTGTTTTATAAGCCTTTCTATTTGTTGTTTCTGCATAGTAATAACAGTAATACTTTTATACTTGATATTACCCCTTTGAGCAATGGAAAACAAAAAGATTATTTTATTTAAGAGATCAAAAAACAAAGAACTTAAGCAAGGTATTGAGTATATTTTGTGCACTAATGAAAGACCAACTATTATGTCGTCTAGTTTGGAAACTATGTCTACATATGTTACAACTTTGTCAAAAGTTAATGGTAAGAAAGTTGGAATTGAGTATTCTATTCCTAAGGGAATGAATAGTGGATATTTTTATGATAATTTAAGTAATCTAGAGAAAAAATCACTTAAAATGCATTATTCTAAAAAAATAATCTAGTAAACATGTTTCTCGTGTACTGATTCATAGGAATGCAACTCATCCAAACTAAACCATAAAGCAACTTCTTGTTTTGCTTCTTCTAAATTTCCTGAAGCATGAATTAGATTTTCTATAGCTTTTTTTTGTTCATCTGCATGGCTGTAAGATGTGTGTGCATAATCTCCTCTTATTGTTCCAACTTCTGCAGATTTTGGTTCTGTTGTGCCAACTATTTTCCTAACAACTTCTACAGAGTTAACTCCTTCAACAACCATTGCTATGACAGGTCCAGAAACTATAAATCTCTCTAAACCTTGATAAAACTCCTTATCTATGTGTGCAGCATAATGTTTTTTTGAAAAGTCTGGATCAACTTGAACCATCTTGAGTCCTACTATTTTCAGTCCCCTTTGTTCAAATCTTTTAATTATTTCTCCGATTAGGGATCTTTTAATTCCATCTGGCTTTACTAAGATTAATGTCTGCTCAATCATCTTGATTTTTGGTAAAATAAGTATTTTATAAAGTTATCTTATTATTATTTTGAGATTTATGATATCTTAACGTTATTTTTTCTTTTCTAGTTTTATCATTTTTTTATCTGATATTAATTCTGATGTAATATTTCTCATTACTTTTTCAAATTCTGTTGCTCTTGACATATTCAAATCAATATCTTTTCCATCCAAGTGTTTTACATGGCCATGTGCAACATCGTGTGCCAGATTATAAATATCTTGGTACCAACCCACATATTTCTTATCTAATTTTTTATTAGAAACAAAAACTCTAGTTAACATTGTACTAATATGTTCTGGACTTGGAGGAACTTCTCCTTTTGCCATTAGTGCTCCGTGTGCACTATCAACCATTGCCCAATAAAGATTTTCTATTGCTCCAACTACGCTGAATCTTGCTCTGGATAGATGTAATGGTGCCCTTCTTAGAACTGCAAATATTGCTTCAGGGGTAGGTCTTATCTTTCCTCTTGCTAGTAAAACTTTTAGTGGATCAAAGAAGCCACCAAAATCTATTAAAGTCTGACCATATCTGATCATATTAATTGTTGCAGGATCTCCTGCTCTAACTTCTTCCCAAAATGTTGATAAGGTTACTGTGTTTATATGAAGTTTTTTTGTATAAGTTTGTTTTTCAATTAATTTTCTCAACTCTTCCCTGTACCATGCTATCAATTCTTGGTCCCATGAGATAGAACAATCATCTAAAATTATTACAATGTCTATATCGCTTCCCTTTACTGCTTTTCCCTTTGCAGCGCTACCAAAAAGAACTATTGATTTTATTGCTTCTTTAAAGAATTTGTAAGCTTTTACTGAGAAATCGTATGCAACATCATAATCATTAGAAAACTTTTTCATAGTCTTCTTTTTTGTCACCTTCTTTTTTTTTTGCATTGTTAGAATTTTGACTTTTTTATTTAAAAGATTATTGGTTTGGTGTCCCTGAAAATCTACTATTATCTCCTCCAAATAATTGTCCACCTAGTTCTTTTGGAAGTTTAGCAAAACTAACTCCAAATTCACTGAAATATCTTTCTGGTAGTACATCTCCAATTCCCATCATGTATGAAGAGTACATATCTCTAACTTGACTCCAGTTTGGGCCCATATTATGAGAGTATAACGGTGAATCCATATTTTCTAAAGTATAAGGTATAGGATTGTCTTTGAATTGTCCTGCATATGCTCCTCCTTCCATTACATGTACTGCATCGTCTGCTAGTTTATCTATCTCCTTTAATTGTTCTTTAATTGGTGAAGTTCCCATTCCTGGTGGAAGATGTGCATCTGTAAAACCAAAATTATCTGATATGTGAACGTGTTTTGTATAAGGTGCTATTTTTTTTGCCTCTTCTATAACTTCTTTTTTGAATTCTTCTTCACTCATTGATCCCCAGTATTTTTGTTTCCTTAACATATTGATGTGTCCTACATCCCAAGTTGCTCCTATAAGTTTTTCTGCAACTCTATCTGCTTCACCTTTTCCCATCCCTTTTTCTTTAATTAATTTATCTGATAATTTACTCCTTCCTTCCACTATAACATCTTTTAATGTCTCTGCTCTAGAAAGAACATTATCTCCATAAACATTTTCTAGTGCTATAATTGGAGCATTTTCTCCGTGGTTAGAATATGCACTGAATGCACTGTTTGCAACTGTTTCTCCAACTTTTTCTGTATGAAACTCTTCTGAAGATACAAATTTTTCTGGAGCTTCCATTCTGGAAACCATATTAGAGATGTTTGAATAGGTATCTCTTCTTTCCATGTCTATTCTTCTTAATTTTTCTCCATATCTTTGGTCTCTTTCTTTATCCTGATACTCTAATTCTAATTTTATTTGTTCATTTCTTAGGTTATCAACGCTTTTTCCAAATTTGTCTATCTCTTCTAATTGTTCTTTGTTTTCTTCTTTACCAAATTCTCTTAAATCTTCATACATGCTTTTTACTTTTAGTCTTACATCTCTTTCAAATTCGTTTATTTGATTATTCTGTAAATTTAAAGTTTTTGCGAAAGGTTCTATGGGTTGTCCTTCTTGTTTTGCTCTTTCTATTGCGGAAAGTGTTTGTACAGTATTTGACATTGCATCCTGCAATTTCATATGTTTTGATGCAAGTTCTAGCTTATCATTATCCCATGTTGTCGCATTTAAGCTTTCTAGCTGCATCTCAGGAGACCAGGCTACTGGTTCTTTTTCTCCAAGTTCATATTTATGCTTGAATGGTAAATCTACCATCTTGCCATTTTCTCTGTCTATTGCTAAGATTGCTTCAGTTCTTTTTTTACCTTCTTCATCTATTCCGTATCTTGTACCTGGAAGCATTGCCCCTGTTGTGTGTAATGCAATTGGAATGTTTCCTTCTGGATCAAGTTTTTGTGCTCTATCTAGGACAGTTCCAATATATTGTTCTGTTTCTTTTCTACTCTGTTCACTCCACGCTCCCTGTTGACTAAATCCTGCTGGGTCCACTATTGGTGCGTGCATAGTAACTTTAGAATCAGAAAGTTTTGCCAGTCTTCTCATTTCATCAAAATGTTGTGTAGGGATATTCTCGAATTTATCTTGAGCTATTGTTCCAACTTCTACGTTCTTTACTCCCATATTTAGTGATTTAGCAAGTTCTTGTATTTGAACAGGAGTCATGGGGCTAGTAGGAACACCTTGCCTATGGAAAGGTAAACTATATCTACTGTCCATTCCATTGTCATATTCATCATGGAAACTCATCTACTTTCCTCACGTTGTGTAAATTTATAATATTCTCTTTTTTTACCACTTATATTTATTTCCTCTTTAGAAGTTTCATGTTTAAAAGCTTGATAATCTACACTATCTTTTGAGAATAGTGAAAAATAGTTTTCTAATCTTTGTGGAGAAATCCCTCCTCCAAAATAATCGGTTATTTGTTGTGTTATTTGTTCTTTGTTTACGGTGGGATTCGATAAAAGACCTTTTCTGTCTAGGAACGATCTAAGATTTCTTAAATTTGCCCTTTGGCTTGTAGAATATACTACTTTTTCTGACATTTGAGGTTCTTTTGATTCTTCTACTGCCCCTGTGAAATACTTTCCTTTTTCAATTTCTTCAAGTTTTGGAATACCTGGTAATGGATCTTGCAATCCTTGTTTATCTTCTTTTATTGGTTGAGTTTTTATTTCTAATCTATCTTCAAGACTTTCAGATTGTAACAATTCATTAAGAATCTTTATTGCTTCTTCTTTTTCTTCTTTTTTTTGTTTCTTGTCTAAAATGAAATCTCTAAGAAAAATAACTTTTTCCTGTTTTGTTTCTAATTTTTCTAAATCTTTTTTAATATTCATACTACCAAGTCATCATACGATGGGCTTTTTTGAAAACATCATATGCAATTAGGCAATTTTGTTTGGCAGCACTATTTGCAGCCTCTAGAACTTTTTTAATTTCGTACTTTCCTGCCTTTTTTTTAAAAATCTTAACTGGTTGAAAGATTCCAGATAGTCCTTTTAGTGGATTAGGGAATAACTTCTTTTCTTTCTTTTCTTTTTTATCTTCTTCTTCGCCTAAGTATTTATCTATATCTTCTTGTAAATCTTTTAGACTGACATCTGTTAGGTGTTCAACTAAAGACATGTCTTCAAAAACTTCTTCTTTTTCAATCTTCTCTATTTGCTTCTCTGTCATTGCGTATGCTTTGAAATAAACATCTACTGTTCCTAGGTGTGCGTAGTGTGTCGATTGTCCACTTCTCACAGATTGAGGAACCGTTCTATATTTGAAATCTACTTGTAGACAGGCATAGATCTTATCTTCAAATTCCATTTTTGCATATTCTGGAAATGCTTCACTTGGCTTTACTTCCTTCTTACCAAATAGACTTAATTCCATTTGCATATTGTTGAAAGCTGCTACTATATCTGGATTTGGTAGTTTTGTTTCTCCAATTTCTTTCATTCCAAGCTTTTGAGCTGCCCTTAAATATGGTCTTGCCCATTTTGTGTATAATTTTAATGAATCTATTTGTGATTTTAGATAATTCCTTTCAATTGAGTATCTTTTTTTTAGTTCTTTTTCACTATATGATCTCCATTGTAAATACTCGGATAATTTTTTTTCAACAAGAACTTTTACTCTTTTGTTTAAATCAAGTTTTTTTACATCTTTCAGATCTTTAGCCTGCATAAATGCATCTCTTAGAGTAACAAATTGTAAATCTCCTCTTGTCAGGTTGTTTATACTTCCCATCCCTTTCTTTATATCTACTTGGTCCATCCATATAGATCTAAGTGAATATTCTGCTGCTTGTCTTTCTTCTGGATTTCTTTGTTTTTCTGGATCTATATTATCATAGTTTTCTAATCTCATTTCGTATTCTTTTAGGTCATAGATTAGATTAACAATTTCTTTTATTATTCCGTTTACTTGTTTTAGTATACCCATTGCCCTATCTTGCATAGCGCTTGCTCTTGCTCCAAGCTCTCCAAAATATCCTCCCCCTGCACTAGCTTCAAATTCTTCTTCTATTTTTTCTACTTGAAGACCTAGTCCGCTTGGTGGGTCTCCTCTTAAAAAATCTAAGGTCCAAAAATAAACTGGTTCTAAAGTTTGAGAAAAAGTATCATAGACTATATGATAGCTCATTGGTTGATTGTTTTTTAGTTTAATTACTGATTTTTCTCTTATGTCCTTTGCCTCTTTTTTAAGTTCTTGAGTATTAACCATTTTAGAATGTTAGAATTTTGTTTTATTATATTTTAAAGTTTACTATTTACCAATAAAACTTTTAAGTTATGACTTACCTTCTAAATTATGGAATTAGACAAACTTGAAATTAGTCCTTGGATTTTAGAGAAGGAAGATAATATTTATAGGTTAAGAAAATATTTTAAAACAGACGTTAATTTAATGAATTACTTTTCTAGCAATAATCAGTTTGTACAGTTTTTAGATGACTTTGAAGAATGCGAACAAGGATATAGGGTTCAAGTTGCCCTTACAGATTATTTAGAGATAGTTGAAAGATTTAAGAATAATCATTCTAAGTATTCTTTTGAGAAAAGTATAGAAGATATAATGGAAAAAACTAAGAATTAAGTTTCATATATCCTATGACTGCATTGTCTGCTATTTTTGGTACACTTCTATTCCACTTTTTATCTAAAAAGTCATGTAAGTTTTGTTTTTTTGCTAGTTTCTTATATTTGTCATGAATTTCTCTGAAAGTTTCGAAACCATCTTTATTTTCACGTCCGTAGAAAAAGTTTAGAGTATATTTTCTATCTATGGGGGCAACTAAATTAGGCACTAAGAAATGCATTGCTTTTGAGAAAGTTACCAGTTTGGATTTTGTTTTAGTTAGATTAAGATTATCATAAAGACTTTCTAGAGAATCATACTCAAAATCTGTTATGTCTTCTAAATAATTTTCTGAAATTTCTTGAATGAGTTCCCAATTTTCTATTAAACTTTTTTTGAAGTCTCTAAATTCCGCTAATTTTGCTCCTCTCGAATTCATTCCCCATGCTATTAAGGTAGTATATGTTAAGTTTGCTCGTTCTTCACTTAGAAAAGGAGATTCATATTGTCTTAATTCTTTGTATAAATAAAGTGCAGGATCGTATGGCCTATAATTGTCTGAAGTTTCATTTATAGAATCTTTTAATACTTGTTCTGAATTCATCAGGTTTTGAAATCTATCTAGGTCCATTTTCATCTATGTGCCAATAATCTTTTCCCATAACTCTTGAAGCTATTTGTAGAGGATATTCTATGTAAACCCTAAACTCTGCTTCTTTTAAATATTTTTCTTCGTAGTAATTTGCATCACTTATTTTTTTATGAAGTTCATTAATTATTACTTCTCTGTCTTGATGTGCTTCTTTGTATCCTTGTTTTATTTTATCTATTAAATCCACATAATTTGGAATAGATAAAACTTTAAAAAATTAATGTAAAACTAATAAATAAGCTGTTGCCATGAAAATCATAATTCCATCTACTGCAATACAATATTCACAGAAAGATCCTATGGCATATTTTTGTAGATATATTAAATAAATTGAAGAAATTAGTCCCATAATCATCATTATTTTTAGAATGTTTTTAACTTTATTCTTATATTTGTATAATTCGGTCTTTTGTTTTTTGATTGAAATTATTAACAACATACTAAGAGATATAGCCAAAACTAAAAAAGCAACAATACCATATATTGGAAGAGATATTCCAAATAAGCCAGCGTATTCACTTACCTGTACTTCGTAACATCCTTGATCTTTGGCGAAACAAGTATCTAAATTTGCATAATCATTGAAATCTTTTTGGTTCATAATTGAATATGATAAAAATAGATTAACTAAAGATAATAAGATTAAAAATGCTATAAGTTTTTGTTTTCTATTCATGTTTTAGTTGTGCAAGAGTAATTTAAAAATTTATCTCTAGTTTTGAAAGGAATATTTTTTAAACTTGTGTTTTTTATTTTTGTTATGAAGAAGTTTTTTTTAATTGCACTTGCTATTGTTATCTTAGACCAAATAACTAAGATTCTTTTTACAGATGTTCATTATGGAATTATAAATTACACTACAAACACTGGTGCTGCGTTTAGTTTGTTTACTGGTTATGTTGAGATATTAGCTCTGATTTCTTTTGTTGTTGCTATATTTATTTTATATTTGTATAAGAAATATCCTGGATATTCTTTGCCTTTGTCTTTTATATTTGGAGGAGCTATTGGTAATCTTATAGATAGAGCATATTTAGGTTATGTTAGAGATTTTATAGATCTAAAGGTTTGGCCAATATTTAATGTTGCAGATAGTTTCAACGTTATTGGCGTTTTCTTGTTAATTTATATAATGTGGAAAGAAGATAAGAAGTAGTTTTATTCTTCTTCAGCAAATTTTTTTATTGCATCAAAGTTTTCAACTACTAACTTTGCTTTTGCTTTTCCGAAACTAAAAGGCCAATTTCCTTCAGTATCTTTATCGCTAATTAATTTTATTATTTTGTTCCCTTTGAATTCACTATATTCTACGGTCATTTATGAACCCTCCTTTGTGTTGTAATGTAAGTATCCTGTTTATAAATTTTTATTTTCTTAATTGGATATAATTTTCTAAAAAGAAAGATTTATAATTAAATTATATAAAAGATAGGTTATGAGCAAATCAGACTTAGTAAAAAGAAATTCTATTGAGATTATTAATGAAAAAAACCTGAATAAAGTTCTTAAGAAAAAAAATCCAGTTGCTTATTGTGGTTATGAACCTAGTGGAGATATTCATCTTGGACATTTAGTTACTATTACTAAACTTATGGATTTGAAGGAAGCCGGATTCAAAATTAAAGTTTTATTTGCAGATTGGCATGCTTATTTGAATAGAAAAGGAGATTGGAACTTTATTAAGAAACAGGTAAAAATTTGGAAAGCAGGATTTAAGGCTGCAGGATTGTCTGATGCGGAATTTATTGTTGGAAGTTCTTTTCAAAGGAAAAAGAAGTATATTGACGATGTTTTTAACTTGTCAATTAATACCACTATAGGTAGATCTATAAGAAGCATGCAAAAAGTAGGTAGAGATATTGATCATGCGAAAGTTAGCCAAGTAATCTATCCTTTTATGCAGATAGTAGATATGAAATATTTGGGCGTAGATGTTGCCCAGTCTGGAATAGAACAGAGAAAAATACATATGCTGGCCGTTGAAAAACTATCTAATCTGGGATTTGATGTTCCTATTTTTGTTCATACTCCTTTAATTGATTCTCTTAATGGCCCTGGAATCAAAATGAGTTCCTCTGAACCTTCAAGTTTTATTTCAATTAAGGATGATGAGAATACAATAAGAAATAAATTAAAAAAGGCATATTGCCCAGAAGGCAAGGATAATCCCATTTTGCAGATTGCTAATCTGATAATCTTTCCTAGAATAAAAAAATTTAAGATAGTACGTCCTGAAAAATTTGGAGGAGATCTATCTTTTGATAGTTTTGATAAATTAGAAAAAGAGTTTTATAAGAAAAGAATACACCCCTTGGATTTGAAAAATTCTGTTGGAGATTATTTAGTTGAGATTATAGATCCAATAAGAAAGAAATTCAAAGTTTCCTAGCAAAAATTTCTAACCATTTACTATCTCCGGCTTCATTTACCTCTGAAGTTATTACTTCAAAATTTGTATCTTCTAAGTATTTCCTCATTTCTTTTTCTGTAAAATATACAAATGTTCTTGGTTCGTTGTCATAATATGGCCTTTTTATTTCTTTTTTGCCCTTTCCTTCTTTTACTGCTATGAAGAGTACTCCTTTTTTAACTAATATTTTGTTAAATCCTTTCAGAACATCCTTTATCTCTTTTCTTGGAGTGTGGACTAAACTTGACATTGACCAGATTCCATCAAAACTTTCTTTTTTAAACTTTAATTTTCTAAAATCCATCTTTTTGAAGACAGATTTTTTTTGAACTCTTTTCTTAGCTTCTTTTAACATTCCCTCAGAGATATCTATTCCTATTGCATTGTATCCCTCATTTAAGAAGTATTCTACATCTCTCCCAGATCCAGAACCTGCATCTAAAATTCTTTTCCCGGGAAGCATAGAGATGAATTTTGTGAGCTGATATTGTTGAATTTTGTTATATGTGTAATCAGAATAAATTTTAGAAATCTTGTTATATGTTTGAACAGCTTGTTTTAATACATCTTTCATAGTAAATTTTAAAGATTAAGATTTAAAAATCTTTGGAATTCTGCATTCTCCGGGCCTTAGGAACGAAATTCCTAATACTTTCACTGTTTGATTTTCCGCAACCAATTATCATTTTATCATATTCTAAAAGAACGTATCCTTTTTCATGTTTTAGTTCTAGATCTTCACCTTGCATCCATTTCTCAAATTGATTTTTGTTAAGTTTTATTACATTTGTTTTTGGATTTCTCATTAGCATTGAGCCTTCGATACTTAATCTTATTCCATCTTTCTCATATTTGCAAAAGTATATTCCAATCGAATTTAACCTATTATTTATCTTTGCTTTTAGAAATTTTTTGTTCACTACGTATACTTTTCCTTCTTTGTTCATGAAAAATGCGTAATCGTTTTCAAATTCACAAGAATATCTCTCTTTTAATTTTCTTGATATAGAATTAATTTCTTTGTTTGTTAGTTTATTAAGTTTTAACATAAAAGAAATTAGGATAAATTGTTTAAAAAATTAACTAAGTTTGTATTTGCCACTTATTTTTTCAAAGTAATATTTTTTTCCGTTAACGTAGTACTCTAAACATTCATTAACACTTGATAGATAAAATCCTTCTCTTACCATAGCCTTAGGATCTTCTATTCTATTTGCTAATTCTGTTAAATATTTTCCAAGATCATAATCTCTAGAGTTTAAATGTTTTATAGCAAGTTTTCTAGAATGTGAACTCATAGTGTCTAAGTTTTTTATAAGTTCATTATTTAATTTTTTCATAAAAAGAGAAGTTAGGTAAATTTTATATTGTTTTAGAAAGGAATTCTATTTACTTCAGGACCTAAATCTTTTGCAAGTTCTTCTAATGAATCTGGATGGAACAGATCATATTCTTTAAACTCTTCTAAATTCCAAACTTCTAATCTGTCAAAAATTCCCAATAACATAACTCTTTCAGGATTGTGTAGGTAAGTTAGTGCATCTTTTGGTATAAAGAGATTTCTTGATTCTGTTATCAATGCGTCTCCATCATGAAATTTTTCTTCTATGTCTTTATGATCAGCAATACAAATTATATTATAGTCAAAATCTTTAAATTTAGAATAAATTGGATTGAAAGTTTTATTTTTAAAATATTCAAAATGAAATTTTGGAAGAATTACTCTTCCAGAACTATAAACTCTTCTTACATTTGAATCATATAGGCTATCGACTTTCACCAGTTCTCACCTGGTCCAACTTTACCATCTTTGTTTGTATCCGGTAAAAAGATTTCTCCAGTTAGTTTAGGATCGTTTCCCCTTTCTTGATTATACTCTTTAACTGATTCACTATAATTGTATTTTGAAAGGCTTTCATACATAAACTTTCCCCCTTCATTTTTGTAAGAATCATACAGGAATGAGCCTAAATTTGCTTCTGTGTTAAAATATGTAGATTTCCATTCTGCAGTATTCTTGAGATCAGGTAATGCCCCTCCCAAATAAAAGTCTGCAGCTTTGTAAGTACCAAAGCTTAACCCTGCAATCATGGCTGCGCTTGTTAACATATCTTTTAATTTATTTTTTTTCTTCTTTTTCTTAAATGGCGAAGGCACCGTTATATCATATTTATTCATTTTCATTACCTCTTACGTAGTTTTCAAATAAGTTGAATTTGTAATTTCTAGCTTCTTTTTCGGTTACTATCTTGTCTCCATTGGAGTCTGAATATTTTGCAGCAACTAGTAATGCCTCTGGATCTTCAAATTGTGAATAAGTTCCCGTTGAAAAATATCCATTTTCTGTTTCAACAACATCTATAGTTCCAGCTATAAACCCTGCAGTTTCTATAAGATCAGATTTTCCCCACCTATCTGTTATATAGCCTCCAGGAAGGTATTCTAGCTTTGATGTTTTTAGAACACTTATTGCGTTAGATCTTTTACTTTGTTCTTGATTTGAAAATATTTTACTAGGATTTAAAGGCGTAGGACATTTACTAGTTGTAGCACAACCAGTTATAGTTGCGCTAAGTCCTGCAATTAATGCTAAATCCTTTATTTTTTTAGTTAAACTCATTTTTCTTTTGCATATTCTTCGTAAACTTTCTTTTCTAAATCTCTAGCTTCTTGTCTAGTAATTATTTTATCTTTGTTTACATCTGCATTTTTTAGAACTTTTTCATAAGATTTTGGATCTTGAAATTGACTGTAGGTTCCAGTAGCTAAGTATTCTATTGTATTTCCGTCCTCTTCTTTTATTACTTCTACCCCACCATTATAGACACCTGCAAGTACTTTTATAGTCCATTCTATATTTCTAGAAGTCTTGTATCCATTTGGAAGAGATCTTATCATCCCATCATTCCTTACATTTAATACCTCTTTTGCTTCTTGATGAGTCGCTTTATCTTTTGCTGGTAAAACTGATAATAATCCAGCTAAACCTGCTATTTTTAGTTTGTTTTTTAATTTCATTTTATTACCAACCGCTTTTCTCCAATACTTCATAAATCTTTTTTTGTACAGCCGGAGAATATTGTTTTATATTTCTTTCTACTTCAGAAATATTTTCAACATCAAAATTTGACCATCTTTCATCTATAGAAATGTATTTTACACCGTTTGTATTCTTTTTTTCGTTATCAATTAATTTTCTTAAATTCATTTTTAATCTTTCCCCCCTTTAGGAATGTTTTTTGTTACTTTATAGTAATAACCTTTATTTATAAGTGTTTCGATTAAGGAATTTTTATAAAGTTTGAACTATCTCGGTGTGTAATGGATAAAAAAGAGATTAGGAGATTTGTTCTTGATAATGCTGTTAAGTATGAAGGAAAATCAAATCAAGGCTCTGTAATAAGTAAAATTCTTGGTAAGCATCCAGAATTTAAATCTAAACTTAAAGATATTATTCCAGAGATAGGTGAATTAGTAAAAGAAGTTAATTCTATGAGTTTAGAACAACAAAAAGATGAACTTTCTGAACTTGGTGGAGAATTTGAGAAGGTTGAGAAGAAAGAAAGGAACAAAATGCCAGATTTAGGTGATCCAAAAAAATTTGTTGTTAGATTTGCACCAAATCCGAATGGTGCACTTTCTTTAGGACATTGTAGGCCTGCACTTTGGAATTGGTTTTTAGCAAAGAAATACAAAGGAAAATATATTCTTAGATTTGATGATACTGACCCCAAAGTAAAGCCTCCAATTGAAGAGGCTTATACTTGGCTTAAGGAAGATCTTCTATGGTTGGGAATAAAACCTAACAAAGTAGTTATTCAATCTAAGAGACTTAAAACATATTACAAATATGCTCAAAAACTTATAGATATGAATAAAGCCTATGTTTGTACATGTGAGGTTGAGAAAAAAAGAAACCTACTAATGAAAAGTTTGAAATGTCCTTGTTATGATAAGTATCAAACTAGAAGATGGAAAGCCATGTTTGACAAATATAAAGATGGAGAAGCTGTTTTAAGAATAAAAACTGATTTGAAACATCCTAATCCTGCAATAAGAGACTGGGCCGCATTTAGAATAATTAAAGAACATAATCATCCAGTAGATAGTAAGAAAAATATTTTTGGTAATGTTAAGAAATCTGTGGTTTGGCCTTTACTTAATTTTGCTTCGGCAATTGATGATCATTTATTGAAAGTTACACATATTCTAAGAGGAGTTGATTTAAGTATTTCTGATGAAAGACAAAAATATCTTTACGATTATTTCGGATGGACTTATCCTAAAACGTTGTATCATGGAAAATTACTGGTTAGTGGAATCAAAAGCACTTCTGAGGCAAAGAAATTAATTGATTCCGGAGAACTATCTGGTTGGGATGACCCTAGTTTGGGAACAATTAAAGCATTGAGAAGAAGAGGATTTCAACCAGAATCAGTATCTAAATTTATGAAAGAAACTGGAATTAAGAAAGGAGATATTAATGTCTCAATGGAAACTTTAGCTCATTTTAATAAAGAAATCATAGATGATAAAGTTAGAAGATATTTTTTTGTTGAAAATCCTAGTAAAATAAAAATAGATGATGCTCCGGATTTAGAAATTTCTGCTCCAGCACATCCAGATAACCCAAAATTAGGTTATAGAATTTTTAGGACTTACAAAAACTTTTATGTTTCTGATGAAATAAATCCTGAACTTAATTATAGATTTATGCATTTGTTTAATTTTAAAGATGGAAATTTTATTTCTCAAGAAGTGGATCAAAAGTTGAAAGCTAAGATGATACATTGGTTGCCAGTTTCTAGCGATTTAATTAATGTTGAAATACTTATGGAAGATGGGTCCGTAAAGAAGGGATTGGGGGAATCTAATCTGAAAGATCTAAAAATTGAAGAAGTAATTCAATTCGAAAGAAACTTTTTTGTAAAATTGGAAAAAAAGGGAGAAGTGTATAAGTTTATTTATTGTCACAAATGAATGTCTTAATTCATATCTTAGCAAGCATATTGCTTGTTTTTGTTATTCGTTTTTTTGATAAGAAAACAGATATAAGAAGAATTTTTGTTTTAGTATTGGGTTCTAATCTGATAGATTTGGACCATTTTTTAGCAAATCCTATTTATTCTCCAAGTAGATGTAGCATTAATTTTCATCCATTACATAGTTGGTATATGCTTCCAGTTTATATCTTAGGAAGTTTTTGGAAAGATTATAGATATCTCTTCTTTGGAATTATGCTTCATTTGATTTTAGATGGAATTGATTGTTTAATTTATTTCTAACAATTCCACCTCAAATATTAAAACTGCATTTGGTGGTATTGCATTACCTGCACCTGAAGCACCATATCCTAATTCTGGAGGTATTGTAAGTTTTCTCTTTTCTCCTATCTTCATTCCAGAAACTCCTTGATCCCATCCTTTGATAACTTGGCCTACTCCCAAGGTAAACTCGAAGGGTTCTCCCCTATCTACGCTAGAATCAAATTTAGTACCATCTTCTAAAGTACCAGTATAATGAACTTTTACAAAATCACCTTGTTTTGCTTCTTGATCTCCTGTTCCCTCTTTCAAAACTTTAATTTCTAATTCCACTGAATTCTCCTCCTTATTCCCTATTGCTATTAAGACGAGTAAAACAATTACTAATCCTATTAATGTTTTTTTCATTTGAATTCTGTTAATTTTTTGCTATAATTTACTATAATAGACTTTCCTTTTTTGTCCCCAAATTCTATCATATTGTTTTTGTTTAAATCTTCTATTTTCCTATGGAATGTTCTATAAGACATTTCTCCATCAAATAAATCAAATAGTTCTTTTATTGTTTTTCCTGAATTCTTTTCTATTATCTTTAAGACCTTTTGCTCATCATCACTAAAGTCTCCAGTTTGTTTTATTTTGAATCCTTCTAACTTGTTAATCGCTATTCCTGCGTGTTCTTTATTTATTGTTTTTGAAGCTTTATTTTCTGCAGCAACTCCTGACTCCTTTAATAAAAATAATCCTGAACGGATATCTTTTATCTCTGAAGTTTTATTTATTACCAAGCTCATAGAATCATTATCCCATATATTATCATAAAAACATAAGTTTATTCTTTGTAACATAATGCTTTTTGTTTCTTGAGGCGTATACTCTTTAAATTCTAAATACTCCGGCATAAGTCTTGATTTAATTCTTTGATCTAACTTGGAAATCCAATCCTTATCATTTGCTATGATTATTATTGATTTTTTGAATAAGTCTTCACATAAGGTATATAATATGTCTACTTCTTTTATTCTATCAATCTCATCTATGCATATTGTTGCTGACTTTTTATTTAGTGCATCAGATATTACTTTCATTAGTTCATCTGTTCTTTTATTATGTGTCCATTTGTAACCAATTTGTTCACAAATATCAACTAGAATTTTATAGCTTGTATCTTTTTTCCAACCATTTATGTAAATAGGAATTACATCATTTGTTTTTTCTTCCAATTCCTTGAAAATATGTTTTACTGCAACTGTTTTTCCAATCCCTGGGGAACCGCAAACAAAGATATTTCTTCCATCCCTACCTTTTATTAAAGGTGCAATACATTCTGCAATATAGTGTTGTTGATTTTCTCTATGAGGAATCTCCTTAGGTACAAAATCATAATCTAGAGCAAATTCATTCTTGAATAATGTTTCACCCTCTTTTAGAATGTCATCAAAAATTCCCATTAGAATGAAAAGTTAGAAGAGTGATATAAACTTTTCTAAAGCTCCTTTATTTCTTCTTTATCTGAAACTACTAATCTAAATCCTAGTCCTGATTTCATTAGTGCCGAGATTAGGGCCATATGTTCTTTTCCTGAGCCTGAAATAAAATTAATTGCAACTTCTGTTCCTTTAACTTTTGATTTAATTAGTTCTAATATTTGATCTCTTAGTTTTTCATATTCGTCGTTTGGATTTATTACTAATAACTCTGTTTTATTATTTGCAGTAAAATTCTCTTTACCAAATTCATTAGTCAGTAAGAGTACTTTTTCGAATTCATCTTTTGAAATAAGTCCTGCAACGTGCCCCCAAGTTCCTTTTCCTGTTGATAAATATGCTATTAATTCAGTCATTATGGTTCGAAAACTTAGTAAGAGATATTTAAAGATTTGTAGTTTATATTTAGTAAAAAAGCTAAAAATATTTAAACAATAAATTTGATTTTTAAGATATGACAAAAACGATATCTAAAGATGTTCCTTTATCTGAGATTACTTTAAGAAAATATGAGAAGCCTTATTCTACGAGTAAGAGAGATCTGACTAGGAAATTATGTTTATCTGTTGGCTTGTTACAGCCTGGAGATTCTAGAGATGTTATTGTAGATATTCTTCTTGTTTTGCTTAATAATAGAAGAAGGAAAATTATTATGACTTCTGAAGAAGTTAGAGAAAAAGTAATTCAGCAGAGAAAGAAGATGAAACTTCCCTTGAATGGAATTGCTTCTTCAAATGTCAGAAGGCAGTTGAAAAGGTTGAAAGATTTGTATTTAGTTGAAAGTATTAAGAACCAGTATAGAGTTACTGAGTTTGAGAATATGTCTGTGATTTTTGATAGACATATAAAGAATTTTTATCTTAAGAATATATTAGAAAGAGTTGAAGATTACTTTAAGGAAATAAAATAAATTAAGTTTCTTCTATTAGATCTAGTAGTTCATCGTCAAAAATATCTTCTAATTCTTCATCGCTAACATCTTCCTCAAAACTATCTTCTAGATCTTCTCCTAGAAGTTGTGATCCTAAGTCTTCTTCATTATTATATTTAAACATTATAGCAAGAATTAGGATAACTGCTATAATTATTATTAGTAATTTCTTTTTCTCTTTTTCCATAATATTATGAAAATTTAATTTAAAGTATATATACCTTTTGATTATGTTTCATCAATTATATCTAATAATTCATCATCAAAAATATCTTCTAATTCTTCATCGGTTAAATCCTCTTCGTAACCTTCAAAGAAATTATCGATTATAGTTTGTTTTTGAGCCTCTTTGTAAGCGTCATAGCTTATGAATAAAGCAAATGACATGAGTACGATTAATATTATTGCTAATTTTGTATCTTTCATTTTAAGAAAATGGGGAGGTGCAGCCCCAATTAAAGAGCTGCAACTGTTGGCTGAATTGTTTTAAGGTGTGAAACACTAACTCCTTGTTCATTTAATTTTGAGATTATTCCTCTTAACAAAGTTCTAGCTTCTTCCAAGTCTTGTTTAGCTTCTCTCATCAAAGCAATAGCTTCTTGAGTAGCTTTTCCTTTTGAATCAATTATGCTTTTAGCTTTTTTATAATTAGCTCCAGCTGATTCTATGTGACTTGAAAATTGTTCTACTAATTGTTTAGCATCCATAGGAGAATTACCTTCTTCTATAAGTCTATCAATTACAGTAGAGAACTTGTTTTCAAGAGTTCTAGCTCTCATAACAAATGTATCTATTTTGTTAAGTCTCAATTTGTGTTGAAAACCTAAAACAATATTTTTTTGTTCTCTAATCCAGTTCTTGTATCCCTTAAGTGCCTTTGACAATTGTTCTTTGTTTTCTGCTTTTTCTACTTGTTCGTAGAAATCCTCAAGTTCAATCAAGTAGGAATCTATTCTTTTAACAATTCCTTCTGAATTATCTCTTTGTTCAAACTCCATCTTAGATTTTGTCAAATATTTATGTAAAAGCTTAATATTTTCTAAGACATGTTCTTTTAAGTTCATTCTTAGATCTTTTTTAAGCTTAAGACATTCTTCTGAATTTCCTTGACAAGCTTGAACTTTTGTTTTTAGACTATACACTTTTTGCTTAGTTGCTGTATAGCTTTCCTTTACTTTCTTAATGCTAGTATCTTCATCTATACTTATTGCATTAGCATGTATAGGTGCTTTTTTAACAGCAACCTCATGGTGTGCTTCTGCAATTGGAGTTGCCCCCATCATAAAGATTGAAAGCACTAACATCGCAAATATTTTTTTCATCTTTTTTTGCCTCCGCAAACGCGATTTGTTAGTAATAGTATGAGTTAGTTTGTTTATAAAGAAACTTTTTCTAAAGTGTTTCTAAAGCTTTAGAAAGCTTTAATTTATTGCTAAAGCTTTTTGACCTTCATTTAATGATAAGATTTATATAATAAAAACTTGCTCTTTTGTCCATGAAATCAAAGACCTTATTGATTATTTTTGTAGCTCTATTTTTAGTGCCTAGTATCAGTGCTGCAACTATTCATGGGTCTGTATACGATTCAGATATTGAGATTGTAAATGGTGTTATTGTTACTATTAATACAATTCCTGAACAGACTGCTGTTGCCTCTGATGGAAGTTATAGTTTTGAAATTAGTCCTGGAGAATATATTATTAGTTTTGAGTATTTCGAGAATAATGAGTTAGTCTATTATTCTGAAGAAGAGATTTCAATTATTGAAGAAGGAGATTTTTTGATGGATGTAATCTTGTTGCCTAATCTTAATGAAGAACTAGATGACGACAATTTTGAATTTGTAGACCCTTATGAAGATTTTAATCTTTCTTGGATTGTTGTTTTAATTGCTTTTTTAGTTGTAGCTTATATTATTTGGAATAATATGAAGAAGAAACCTATGGAAAAGAAAACAAGTTTAGAAGAAGATGAAGTTGAGAAGGTTGTGGAATTCATAAAAGAAGAAGGTGGAAGAACCACACAAAAAGATATTAGAAAGAAATTATTATTCTCTGAAGCTAAGGCAAGTTTGATTCTTACAGAATTGGAACACGATAAAAAGATAAGAAGAATAAAAAAAGGAAGAGGCAATATAATTATCTTAAACAAAAAGAGTTAAAAGTTTTATTTCTTTATTTATTTTATGGACAATAAGATAAATGATAAACTAGAAAGATTGGTAAAAGAAGCAGCAAAGGTTTCTAGAGATATTTACAAAGTAGATATGCTTCCAGTAACTCCTAAATTTCTTAGATGGGTAAATATGTACCACCATTTATTTGTTAGACTAAGAAAAGATAATTTTGAACTATACCATAAATATGAGCCGGATATTAATTTGTTCTATTCTAAAGACGTAGTTACTGATAATATCTTTCACTTTAATTAAAATGATATATGAGCCAGCAGAGGATTCTTATTTATTACAAGAAGAAGTTAAGAAATTTGTAAAGCCTGGCATGAAAGTTTTAGATATTGGGGTTGGTTCTGGTATTTTGGCTGAGACTGCTAAGAATATTGGTGCTGAAGTTTTGGCTGTTGATATTAATCCTGAAGCGGTAGAACATGTAAGGAGAAAAGGAATTAATTCTATTGTTTCCGATTTATTCTCTAATGTTGAAGATAAATTTGATTTGATTATTTTTAATCCTCCATATTTACCTAGAGAGGAGATGGAACCTGAAGATTCTCAACTAGCAACTACTGGTGGTGAAAAAGGAAATGAAGTAATTGAAAGATTTTTGAAAGAAGCTAATAATTATTTATTAGAGGATGGGAAGATTCTTTTGTTGTTTTCTTCTTTAACTCCAAATATTATTAAGTTATTTGAAAAATATGATTATAAGTATAGAATGTTGTCAGAACAAAAGATTCCTTTTGAAGTCTTATATGTGTATTTGTTAGAATAATAATCCTTATAAGTTATTTGGACATTTCCAACGCATGGATAGAGGAAAACTAAAATTATTCTCTAATCGTTCTGGCTCTGGATTTTCAAGTAAACTTGTAAAAGAATTAAATAAATTATATCATACTTCTAGTTATAGAGTTGAAAAAGGAAATATATCTAATATTGACTTTGCCGATGGAGAGTCTAAACAAATAGTTGAAGAAACTGTGAGGGGAGTCGATGCTTATTTAGTTCAAAATTGTTTGGATAAATATTCTAAAAGATCTGTTCAAGATAATTTTTTTGAAATGTGTCAAACTGCTTACGCTCTAAAAGGGGCCGGAGCAAGCCATGTTACTGCAGTTATGCCTTATCATCCTTTTTTAAGACAAGATAAGAGTAAGGGAAGAGAACCAATAACTGCAAGGCTAGCAATAAATTGGATAGAAAGTTCAGGTTTTGATAATGTTATAACTTCCGATATGCACGCAGACCAAATTGTTGGTTTTTATGATAATGTTAAGGTTGATAATTTAAGAGCTTCAAATGTTTTAATTGATTATCTTAGGGAAAATATGAAGGGTGAACTTAGGAATACCGTGATAATTGCTCCCGATGCAGGGGGAGCTCCAAGATCACAGTACTTTGCTAAGAATCTAGGATGTAGAGCTGCACAATCTTTCAAAATGAGATCCAATAAGAAGGCAAATCAAGTTGATGTTTTGAAAATTGCTGGAAGAGTTAAGGATAAAGATGTGATTGTTGTTGATGATATGATTGATACTGGCGGAAGTATAGATAAGTTAGTTAAGGAACTTAAAAGAAAGAAGGCAAGAGACATAACAGTTTGTTGCACTCACTCTATATTTAGTAATCCGGCTATAGATAGGTTGTCTAAACTTGAAGTAGAAGTTATAGGAACTGATACTATCTCACATAATAGAAATTTTAAGAAGAATAATAAGTGGTATACTGATATTTCTTTAGCACCTTTATTTGCCAAAGCAGTATATAATATAAATAATGATCTTTCCGTCAGCGATTTGTATTACCCAAAAGATTTATAAATAAAGTATTAGTCAAATTTCTATTCCGATATACTACGTTAAGTAGGAGGAGTTAAATGGATAAAAAAGCAATATTAAGTTCTGTAAAAAAAATAAGAGAAATTTCACCTAAAAGAAATTTCGGACAAAGTTTTGACGTTTCTGTTAATTTATCTAATCTTAGTCCTAAGAAGGCAGAAGATAAAGTAGATTCTTTCGTACAACTACCTCATGGAAGAGGAAAAAATGTAAAAATTTGCGCATTGGTTGGTAAGGAATTAAGTTCTAAGTCAAAGATATTTGATAAAGTTGTTTTGGAAGATGAATTTGAAATTTACAGAAAAGACAGTAAAAAAGTTAAGAAATTGGCAAGATCTTGTGACTTCTTTGTTGCTCAAGCAAATTTAATGCCACAAATAGCTATGGCGTTTGGTAAGATTTTAGGACCTTTAGGAAAGATGCCAAATCCAAAGGCAGGATGCGTAGTTCCACCTACTTCCGTTCTTGAACCTTTGATTGAAAGGCTGAATAAACTAGTTCATTTGGAAACAAAAAATCAAATAGTTGTTAAGTCCATTGCAGGGGTAGAATCTTTTGAAGATGAAAAAGTTGCAGAAAATATTCTTTCACTATATGATCATCTAATTCATGATTTACCTCAAGGAAAAAACAATATCAAATCTATTTTTATTAAACTAACAATGGGTCCACCAGTTGAAGTGACTAGCGAAGGCCCAGTTATTCATGAAAAAAAGAAGAAAGTGAAAAAAGAAGTTGAGGAACCAAAAAAAGAAATTAAACCTGAGAAGGTTCCAACTGCAAAAGAATTAGTGGAGAAGAAAGATGAATAAACCGAAAGCTCACGTTTCAGAAGCTAAGAAGAAAGAAGTTGAGTTAATCAAAAAAGCCTTAGCAGAAAATGAAATAATTGGTATACTTGATCTAACTAGTTTACCTTCTGCTCAATTCCAAAAGTTAAAACATAAATTAAAAGATATATTATCTATTAGAGTTTCAAAGAAAAGTTTAATCAAACATGCTATTGAACAAAGTAAGGAAAATAAGAAAGGTATAGAAAAACTTGAAGAATGTTTAGAAAACTGTATGCCTGCTCTTATTGTAACTAAGGAAGATCCATTCAAAGTTTCTAAAACCTTAGGTAAAAATAAATCTAATATGGCTGCAAAACCTGGTCAAATATCTCCAAAAGATATAGAAATTCCAGAAGGACCAACTTCATTCCCTGCAGGACCTGTTGTTGGAGAACTTGGAGCTGCAGGCATTAAGGCTGCAATTGAAGATGGGAAAGTTGTTGTTAAACAAGCTAAAACTATTGTCAAAGCAGGAGATGTAATTGATCAAAAGTCTGCAGACTTACTAGCTAAGTTCAATATAGAACCTATGGAGATTGGTTTAAATCTTGTTGCAATCTATCAAGACGGAGATATATTAAATAAAGAGGTACTATCTATTGACGAAGCAAAAGTACTTGGAGATGTTAAAACTATTGCCAGCAAAGCATTTAATCTTGCAATATTTGCAGGATATCCAACTAAGGATACTGTTGAAATCTTATTAAAGAAAGCTGAAGCTGAAAGTATCGCTTTATCTAGTAAGGTCCCTGAAGAGGAAGAAAAATCTAAGGAAGATGAGAAACCAAAAGAAGAAACTCCTCTTGAAGAAAAAGAAGAAGAACCGGTAGAAGAATCTGAACAAGAAAAAGTTGAA
The DNA here is from genome assembly GCA_964344555.1 of Candidatus Woesearchaeota archaeon. Taxonomy (GTDB): domain Archaea; phylum Nanobdellota; class Nanobdellia; order SCGC-AAA011-G17; family PNOQ01; genus CAYFNK01. The sequence continues at coordinate 91,429 of CAYFNK010000002.1, forward strand.
AAAGTGGAGCCTGTTGAAGAAAAACAAAAAACTCCTTCTGAAGAAACGAAGGAAGAATCACAATCAGAAACTCAAACTGATAAAACGGAACAAAAAAGTCCCAACGACTACTCTGAAGAAGATGCTAAAAAAGCACAAGAGATCATAAATCAAATGAAGGACGGTAACGGAGGTTAAAATGGAATTAGTTTACGCAGCGTTATTACTTCATAAGTCTGGAAAAGAAATAACTCCTGATAGCCTGAAAAAGGTTATGGAAGCTGCTGGAGCTCAAGCTGATGATTCAAAAATCAGAGCTTTGGTTGCTGCCTTAGATGGTGTAGATATTGACCAAGCAATTAAGGAAGCTGTTGCGGTTGGTGCTGCTCCTGCTGCTGAAGCAAGTGAAGAAAAAGCTTCAGAAGAGAAGAAGGAGGAAAAGACTGAAGAAGAGAAGAAAGAAGACGAGGCTAAGAGTGCTGCAGGTTTAGGCGCACTTTTCGGCTAAGATTTTTCTCTTTTTCTTTTTTTAGATGATGAAGGAAAACAAAGGAGAAGTTAAGAAAGAAATAGAAAAACTGAAGAAAACTCTTAATGAGTTGAACGTTCAGAAAGAAAAATGGTTTTCTGTTAAGGAAAGTCTTAGTGAGGAAATTAGAAAACTCATAAAAACTGTAAGAAAAATAAAGAGTTCTAAGGATAGATCTAATGAAACTATTCAAAAATTAAAAGAACAAAGAGATAAGTATAATAAACAAACTCAAGAGTTGATTTCTAAATTTAAAGTATTGAATGTCTCTAAGAATAAGGCTCTAAAAGATAGGAAGATTGATTTTGATCCTTCTAAGTTGTTAGAAAATATCAAGAGTCTGGAAACTACTGTTGAAACTGAAGCTCTTTCTTTTGAAAAAGAACAACAAATAATGAAGAAGATTAGGGACTTCAAGAAAAAAATGAAGGATGCAGAAGGTGTTCAGGATTTATTCAAACAATTAAAAGAGTTATCTGATAAAATAGATGAGTCTAAGAAAAAATCGGAAGAATTTCACAAAAAAATACAGGAAGAATATAAGAAAAATAAGGCCGGTTATTCTGAGTTTATTGATTTTACCAAACAAATTAATGATCTAAATAAAAAACAGGAAGAAGCCTTTAAGAAATTTATAGTATCTAAAAATCAGTTTTCTAATATAAATAAAGAGTTGAAAGAAAAACTAAAAGAAGCAGGCCAGTTTATGAAATTAGAGAAGATAAAAAAACATCAGAAAGATAACCTTGCTTTGAAAAAAAAGGCAAAAGAAGTTGAAAGCAAGATAAAAGAAAAGAAAAAATTGACTACTGAAGATATATTGGTTCTGCAAAAGGACAATAAATGAATATTTTATATCAAACTATTTTATTAAGCATGTTGCCGATCTCTGAATTAAGGGGGGCTATACCTTTGGCAGTTTTTTCCGGAAGTTCTTTTTGGCCGATATTAATTTTTATTGCAATTTTAGCTAATATTGCAGTAGTTCCTTTCATATTTTATTTTTTAGATAATATTCATAATAGTTTTATGAAGATAAACATTTACAAAAAAATATTTGAAAATACTGCTGAGAGAACTAGAAAAAGGATAGAGAGAAAGATAGGAACAAAGGCAGAATTCTTAGCTTTGTATTTTTTGGTTGCAATTCCTCTACCTATGACTGGTGCCTATACGGGTAGTCTTGCTGCTTGGTTATTTGGACTTTCTAGGAAAAAATCTTTACAATATATCATCTATGGAATTGTTACTGCAGGGATTATTACTAGTTTGATAACTTTGTTTTTTGAAATATACTTCTAGAATAAAAGTATTTTAAATCATCATAAAATGGAATAGTTTTTATTTTGTACTTCTTTGTTAAAAAAATCCAAACTAATGCGACATAAATTCCTGAAACAAATTTCCAAAAGAAGAGGTGTACTGAATCAAACCACCTTTTTCCAAACTCTAGAAATGCCATTATCAAAATATCGACTCTTATGATATTCATTACAAGAATTAGAATACTTCCCACAAAAGATAGTTTTGCAGATTTTTTTAAAGATAAATCTTTTGTTCCTAATATTAAAAAGAAAAGTAGATAATAGGCTGGTAAGGCTATGCATGCAGGAATAAATGAGAAACTTTGACTGTTTACTAAAAGAGAATTTTCTATTATTTCAACATCATATAATAAGTTTAATAGTATTGTGCTGAGATATTTTGTCAAAGGTAATAAAATTGGGTAAACATCTTGATATAATAATATTGCAAGCAATATGACAAGAACTCTTAGCAAAAGATTGTCTTCATATCTCATATTTTGTGAAGTCTTATACTATTTATATTGGTTTCTGGAAAAAATTTATTAATGAGTTAGTATTAGAAATATTAATGAAACATAGAGACATGCTTATTTTAGGATTTCTAATCTTGGGATCTTTAGTTGTTTTACAATATGAAGACATATTACTTTCTGGAATTAGTAGAACTTCAGATGTTAGTTTATCTCCAGGAGGTTTAAATTCCTTAGACAATTTTGAAAGTAAATTAATCTCTGTTTTTGTTGGAAAACCTAGTTTTTTACATGAATTTATGGTATTTCTTGATAGCTCTTTTAATATTTTGGCCTTATTGCTGATCGGTACTATCATATTAACCCTATTTTCACTTAAGGATAGAAAGAAGTTACTATTTGCATTCATATCGAGTGTGTTAGGTGCTTCAATTGTTACATTCTTGCTTAAATTGTTATTTCAAAGGGCAAGACCCTTATTAGCTTTAGTAGATTATTCTAGTTTTAGTTTCCCTAGTGGACATGCTACGGCGATATTTGCAACATTGCCTGTATTTTTGAAGAAATATCCCAAATTTAAATACTTATTTTATGTAATTGCTGCATTTGTTCTGTATAACAGACTATTCTTAGGGCTACATTATTTTGGTGATTTGATAGTTGGAGCAATAATTGGATACTCAATAGGTTGGTTTTTTGTAAAATATGCTAAAATTTAAAGAATTGACGATAAACTTAATTCTACCAGAAGGTTTATAAGCTTTTCACAACTTTCGAATTGTAACAAATCTTAGTAATACTAAGGGGGTTAAAATATGAATAAAAAATTAAGCTTTTTGAGTTTATTTTTAGTATTGGCTTTAGCTTTTAGTTCCTTAGCTTCTACAAATTGGAGTTTTGATAATGCTTCAAAAGATGTTACAGTTAGTAGCTTAGGATTGACTAGTAGCTTAAGTACAACAATAAGCTCTACAGATAATAATTCAGTTACAGTTAGTAGCTTGGCATTATCTAGCTGTGGAGAAACTGATTTAGATAGTTCTTTAGTTGCTACAACTCCATTCAATTTAACTGCAAATACTAGTGCACAAACTATAAATTTTCAGTTAAATGTGACTAACGCTGTTTCTTCAGGTGATTATGCCTGTACATTAACTGCTACAGACTCAGATGGAGATTCTGATACTTTAACTCTTAATGTTAATATTTCAGAAATTGATGATTTTAGTATAGGTGACACAGGATTGCCTTCATCTATGGATGTTGGAAATTCTCACAACGGTTCATTTACTATTACTAATGACGGCAATGTAGCTCAAAGCTTCAACGTAACTTTCTCCGAAAAAAATGGAGATGATTATGAAGAGGATTTGACATTAGCTTTGACAGATAGTAATGGTAACACTCTTGCTAGTGGATTTAACACTGGAAGTTTGAGCGTTGGACAATCTTACACCATAAACTATAATCTATCTAGCACTAAAGATTTAACAATTTTCCATGGCGAGAATATGGGATATGCCTTTACTGTTGTAAATGGTAACGGAGATACCAAAACAAAAGATCTTGCTACACAATTTAATAGTGATGCATTTGACATTAGCTTAGAACTTGATCCAGATGACGAATTGGAACCTGGTGAAGAATTTACAGTAGAAGTTACTGTTGAAAATGATGCAGGTGTAGATATGGAAGATGTTGAGATTAAAATCTGGATTCAAGATATAGACGATAATCAAGACCTTGAAGCTGAAACTTCTAAGTTTTCTCTAGGTGATGATGACGATAAAACTAAGAAATTTGATTTCCAAGTACCATATAATGTAGATGCTGGAGACTATAATGTATTAGTTAGGGTAGAAGGAGAAGATGAAGACAATTCAAGTAATGATTTCAAAGTTTATGAACTGTTTAGAAATAGTGAAGGAGTTACTGTTGAAAAACAAGAAGATGAAGATGTAGTTTTCATCAACTTTGAAACTTCAACTAGTTCATTAACTTGTGGAGATGTATTCACTTCATATGTTGATCTCGTTAATGTAGGTACAGATGATTTGGATGATATGTATGTTAAGTTAACTATTGAGGATTTAAACTTAGAATATACTTCTGAAACATTTGATCTTGACTCAAGTGATGAAGACGACAGAGTGAAAGAATTGCAATTTTTAGTATCTCTTCCATTAAATTTGACAGAAACTAGTTATTCTGTTAAATTCCATGCATACAACGAGAACGATGAAGTTTTTGACGCAAGTTATGAAACTTTGCCTGTCGAAAGTTGTGCAAGTTCAACATCTGATACAGAAGAAGATACTGCAGATGAAACTACTACTGATGAAACAACAGAAGATAGTGGAGTAGTTTACTACCCTACTGGATTCAGTATAGCTGATTGGTTTACTACTGAAAATGCTAAATTAAGTTTCTGGATAATTGGAGATGTAGTTTTGTTGTTGATAGCAGTGTACTTCATTTCTTTGTTGTTTAGAAAGAGAAGATAATCTCTTTTTTTTCTTTTTTATTTTTAATTTTTAGTTAATCAGAATTAAATTATATTAAAAAAGGGCCCACTGGGAATCGAACCCAGGATGCGGGGTCTGCAACCCCGAGCCTTACCGCTTGGCCATGGACCCAATAAAATCTCCTTACGTTCTTTTAAAGTAAGATATGGTATGTTGATACCCTGTTTTTCTCCAGAACTTGTATTTTATAATGTTTTTCATATTTGGATAATTTGATTAACTAAGTTTTCACTTGCACTTTTTATTTGTACCTTTAGATAAGTTGGATACTTAAAAACTTTACTTTTTGAAAAGAAAAAACATCCGTCAGTATCAAGAATTCCTCTTAAAATATATTTAGAATATCTCCAATCAACATATCTTTCTGGAATGGTTACAGAATAAGTTTTGTTGCCATAAGAAAGTCCTAAGTCATTAATAAGAAACTCAATAAATTTTTTGTTATATACGTAAAGCCTTCTGCATCTTCCTAATCCTGTTGTAGCTATTCTCTCTTTTGGAATTATGTTAAACTCATTAATCATAAATTTAGAAATCTCCTTGAAGTATTATTTTTCTTCAGTAACATTCCCTGCAATTTCTAGTCTATAATATTTCTTTTTTTTATCATATAAGATATTTCCATCCCCAATAATAATTTCTATAAATTCTTAAATATTCATAACAAGATATAGAACTTATTGTTTAAATAATTCTTGTCTGCGTGTGATAAGTTGTCAAGAAGTTTAGTTAGTTTTATAAATAAGATACTCCAACTTTTTTTCACGGGCCCATAGCTCAGTTTGGATAGAGCACTAAAGAAAATTAGTCGAGGCTGTTTTCTGTGTAGGCCTTCTAAACCAACCTGAAGAAAGCTAGGGGTCGCGGGTTCAAATCCCGTTGGGCCCGTATCTAATTTTTCACTACATAATTTATTCTAAAAATAGAATATTCTAAATGAAATCTCAGAATCTTATTAAGAAAGCTTTTTATATTTCTTTGAAGAAATTATTGCCATGAAACTAGAGTTTAAGAAGATTGAAAAGAAGTGGCAAGATAAGTGGGACAAGAGTAAAATCTTTGAGATCAAACTTAATTCTAAGAAAAAAAAATGGTATACTTTAGATTTTTTTCCATATCCTTCTGGAACTGGTTTACATATGGGTCATGCCTTTAATTATAGTATTGGGGATATCTTAGCTAGATACAAAAGGATGCAAGGTTATAACGTTCTTTATCCGATGGGTTTCGATTCTTTTGGTTTGCCTGCAGAAAATGCGGCAATAAAACATAAGTCTCACCCTAAGAGATTTACAGAAGATGCAATTAAGAATTATATAAAACAAATGAAAAATCTTGGCCTTAGTTATGATTGGACCAGAAAAGTTGAAACTCATAAACCAGATTACTATAAGTGGGATCAATGGATTTTCTTGAAAATGTTTGAGAAAGGTTTGGCTTACAAAAAAGAGTCTCCCGTTAATTGGTGTTCTAAATGTGGCACAGTTTTAGCAAATGAACAAGTTATAAATGGAAAATGTTGGAGACATGAAGATAATGATGTTGAAATTAAGAATCTTAATCAATGGTTCTTGAAAATAACAGATTATGCTGATGAATTATATGATGGAATTGATAAGTTAAAAGAATGGCCAGATTTGATTAAGAAGTTGCAAAAGAATTGGATAGGAAAAAGTTTTGGTACTGAAATTAAGTTTAATATAAATGGAAAAGATTGGCCTATTTTTACTACAAGGCCCGATACTCTGTTTGGAGTTACTTTTATGGTGATTTCTGCTCAACATCCAGAGTTATTTGATTTAGTTACAAAAGATAATAAGAAAAAAGTTGAAGATTTTGTTAAGAAACTTGGATCTGTGAGTGAGGAAGATATAGATAAATTGGAAAAGGAAGGAGTTTTTACGGGAAGTTATGCTGTTCATCCTTTAACTAAGAAAAAGATTCCAGTTTATGCTGGTAATTTTGTTTTAGCAGAATATGGTTCAGGAATGGTTATGGCAGTTCCTGCACATGATCAAAGAGATTTTGAATTTGCCAAAAAATATGATATTCCTATTGGAATTGTTATTTGTTCTGAATATCCTGAGAAAAAATGTCCAGTTTTGACAAAGGCTTATCTTGGAAAGGGTCATTTGGTTAATTCTGGAAAATTTGATGGTTTAAATAATGAAAAAGCTAAAGTTGAAATTACTAAGTTTTTAATTTCAAAGAAAAAAGGTAAAAAAACTAAAAATTTTAGATTAAGAGATTGGTTGATTTCTAGGCAAAGATTCTGGGGAACTCCAATACCTATTATTTACTGTGATAAATGTGGAGTTGTTCCTGAGAAAAAATTGCCTGTTGTTTTACCTGATAATGTTAAATTTACTGGGACTAAGAACCCTTTGAAAAGTTATAAGAAATTTTTAGAAACTAAATGTCCTAAGTGTAAAGGAAAAGCTGCTAGAGAAACAGATACTATGGATACTTTTGTTAATTCTTCTTGGTATTATTTGAGATATTGTGATCCTAAAAATAGTAAGAAAATATTTGGAAATGATGTAAATTATTGGTGTCCTGTTGATACTTATATTGGCGGGAAGGAACATGCAACTATGCATCTTATTTACATTAGATTTTATACTAAATTTTTAAGAGATCTTGGTTTGTTAAAGTTTGATGAGCCTGCTGTTAGATTGTTTAACCAAGGGATGTTACATGGACCAGATGGAGACAAAATGTCTAAATCTAAGGGAAATGTTATTTTACCTGAAACTATCTCTAAGAAATATGGAATAGATGCAGCTAGGTTGTTTTTGGTTTCTATTGCTTCTCTGGATAAGGATTTGAATTGGTCTGATACTGGTGCTGAAAGTAATAGTCGTTTTGTTAAGAGTTTGTTTAGTAAGGTTTCTAAGGTAAAAATAGGAAAGTCTAGTAAAAAATTTGAAAGTAAGTTACATTCTTGTATTAGAGATGTTAGTTCTTATATTGAAGAATTTAAGTATAATTTAGCAGTTATTAAGATTAAAGAGTTATTTGATTATTTTGAAGATGAAATTAGTAAAAAAGATTTGGAAACTTGTATTAAGTTGTTATCTCCTTTTTGTCCCCATGTTGCTGAAGAATTGTGGGAGAAGATTGGTAATAAAAAATTTATTAGTTTAGAAGCTTGGCCAAAATTTAATGTTAAAAAGGTTAATGTTGAATTTGATGTTTCTGATAATTTTGTTGAATCTTTATTTGGTGATTTGAGGTCTGTTGTTAATTTGGTTAAGTTTAAACCTAAGAAAGCTAAGATTTATGTTTCAGAATCTTGGAAGTATTCTTTTGTTAAGAAGTTGAGTAAAGAGATTGATAAAACTAGAAGTGTTGGTGAATTGATTAAAAAATTAGTTGATGGTAAACATAATAGAGAAATTTCTAAGTTAGTTCCTTATTATTTGAAAGATGAATCTAGAATTTCTAATTTTATTTTGAGTTCTAAAAAAGAAGAGAGTATTATTAAAGAAAATATGGATAAGTTAGAGAAAGAATTTGGATTTAAAGTTGTTTTTGGAGGAAGTGATTCAAAAGCTTTACCTGGAAAACCCTCGATTGTTCTTAAATAGAAATTTTTAAATAGTTTATTAGAAATAGAAAAGTTTATATATAAATTTAATTCAAGTATTGTTAGTGGTGATATATTTATGAAGATTAAGTTTCTATTGGAGAAGAATTCTTTTTTTATCTTTAGTGCTCTTTTGATTGCTCTTCTTGGAGTTGGTTTTGTTTTAGCCACAGGTTGGACAAGCGGAGATACTTATCACTTAAATATGTACTCTGATGGGATTAGAGGAAAATCTGGGGAGACCGTTCTTGTTAGTGATAATTTAGAAGTTACTGGAAATATTTATAGTGGTTATACTTCTGCAGTTAATGAAGATCAAGAAGCAGATGACGGAAATAATCATAAGTATGTTGATTTGGAATCTGCAGATACTCATGTTTGTTTTTTAACTAAGTGGTATCTGGATTGCCATGATGGTTGTTCTGAAAATGGTTGTAGAGTATCTATAGGTGGAGATGGAATGTGGGTTCTTGACTTGTATACTTGGGATAATTCTTTGAGTGATGCAGATGTTATATTATGTGGAGCAAGATGCATTGAATATGCAGATAGTTCTTCAAGAGGTGCGGATGCTGAATTGATAGGAGATAGTGCTTTTGAGGAAGGTGATTAATAAGATGGGTAAAGAAATAGTTATAAATTTTGAGAAGAAACATTTTGTATATCTTTCTCTGTTTTTAATGATTTTTGGAAGCGTTAGTTTTGTTTTAGCCACAGGTTGGTCTTCTGGAAAGGAGTTCCACAATCCGTTTTATGTTGATGAGATTAGGGGAAAATCTGGAGATACTGTTACTGTTAATGATGATTTGGAAGTTGTTGGGACAATATATGGGGAGTTGACAGATGAAGTGCATGGAGAAGCGGAAGGAGAAAATAATTACTACACTCTTGAAAGTGCATCAACCCATACTTGTTTCTTGACCAGACAATGGATAGATTGTGAACAAGGCTGTTCTGAGAATGGTTGTAGAGTATATGTTGATTATAATGGGGATTGGAAGATGAAGGCTTACTCTTACAATACTGTGAATTCAGATGAGGTAACGTGCAGTGCTAGATGTATAAGTTATGGTCCTTCGGGAGATAGTGGATTAGTTAGTGGTGATGAAGAAGATAAAGAAGGATATATAAGTAATAATCCTAACGATTAGGGAAAAGATATTATGAATAAAGAATATATAAATATAGATTTGAACTTAAATAAGAAATATATTATGTCGATTTTATTAGTTTCGCTAATTTTTGCTGGTACTGGATTCGCTTTGTCTAGTGGATGGAGTGAAGGAAATCCTTTTCATCTTACTTCATTTATAGATGAAATAAGGGGAAAATCTGTGGAGACCGTTCTTGTTAGTGATAATTTAGAAGTTACTGGAATTATGTATGGGGAGGCCTATAGTGAGGAGTATAGTGTAGATTCAAATGAGGGGTCTGAAACTGTTACTATGTTATCTGCTGAAGATTATTTCTGTTTCTTATCTAAAATATATCATGATTGTGATGGGAATTGTGATAGTGAAGGGTGTGAAGTATATGTTAGTGGAGGAGATTGGATATTGAAGGCATATGTGTATGATAGTTTTTGGGTAAATAATGACCAGGTAGATTGTAGTGCTAGGTGCATACAGTATGGAGCTTAATTAAAAAATGAAGATAGAAATAAACATAGAAAAAAAGCATCTTGTTGTTTTTAGTGTATTTTTATTGGTTTTTGGTAGTATTAGTTTTGTTTTGGCTAGTATAACTATTACCGATTCTTCCGTAAATCCGGGACATTCTGCTTCTGCTATTGGCGGAGGAACATTTACAGATAGTGTTGCTGTTTCTGGAGGAATTAAAATAACTCCAAAGGATGGAGAAGAAGCTATTCAATTTTCTGGATCTAATCCTTCAATTATCGGGGGTTTGGATAGATTACATTTTGATCAACAATCATCAGCACCTTCTGGAGGAGAAGGATTATATATGTACGTTTATGAAAACGACTTATGGTTTAAAGATAATTCAGGACATCACGTAAAATTAACTTGTAATGGGGTGGTTTGTTAATGAATAAGATTAAACTTGGTTTATTTATTTTAATATTATTTAGTTTGTTTTTTAATGGATGTGATGCTCAGTTTTCTAGAACTGGAACATGTTCTGCTAATTATGGTGGACAGTGTTTACATGAAGACGAGGCTGGAGCCGGAGAGTATGAGTATCTTACTGCATGGATGGGGAATGCCCAATATGCAGATGGATTTAGCTCAACTGAACTTTGTGTTCAAAGTAATGAAAGATGTTATATAAATCCGAATGCTAAATATTATTATGGTGGAGATCTTAGTTCTTCCTATTATCCTTATAGTTTAATTTCTGCAGGTGCTGATGACTGGCCGTTAGAAGGAAGACATTTCGCATGTGGTAATGGAGTTTGCGAAGTGAAAGATGGTGAAACTGGAGACTGGTGTCCTGAGGATTGTAATCCTGGAGCGGGTTGTTATTATGCAGATAGTTGTCAAGGAGATGATGAAGCTATTTTTTGGTTTAGTTTTGATGAAGCTACTGATGGATATGGAGGTAGTTTGATTAATGGGCATCTATCTATTTCTAATTTAGGGGGAGATTTTGATTACAAAATATGTTGTGGGGTTGAAGCTTTTGAAGAAAGTGATGATAATTACGCTCTACAAAGAACAAGTAACTCTAATCCAAGTAATCATTTAATACTATGGGGAAATGGTACTGGGGAGAATCATGTATCTAATGTTTCTGCTGCAGGAGATTCTGACCAGTATCTTAGGGGACTTTTTGACGGAAGTTATGATCCAAATATAGTTGTTGATTGTGAATGGCTAAGTTTGGAAGGAGAAGGAGAAGTAGCCTGTCAAGAAGAGGGATATGATTCTTGTTTATTAGTAACAGATAGCTTGGACGGAGATGGCCATATGGCTTCTTGCATATATGACGATGCTCCTGTTGGGTTTGGATGGGATTCTGCTTACCCAGGTTATGATAATAAATATTGCTGTAGTGTAAGTTGTCCTAGTGGAGATTGTAACTTTGGAACACCTATAGATGACGACATAGTTGATGAATGTACAACTGATGAAGATTGTGCCTCCGGAGAATATTGTCAAGATGGAGAATGTACTGCTTGTTTACCTCTAGCTAGCTCATGTAGTAATAGTTTTGAATGTTGTAGTGGGATTTGTTTGGGTGGAACTTGTAGAGGAAGCAATCCTCCTTGGATATTAGATAAAAAAGCTCTGCCACCTTCTCTAAAGTAGTAATCTTTTTATATTTCTTTTTTAATTCTTATTTATTATGAGAAAGGTGATTATTTTTTTAATATGGATACTCTTTTCTAGTTTTGTTTATTCTGGTGGAGAAGATATCCAAGTAGATATAAATGTCAAAGAAGTAATAACAGAAAAAGATGAGCTGATTTTTGAATACGCTCTAACCTCTAATCAAGATATTAAAGTAGAATACTATCCTAGAATATATTGTTTGAATCAAAGAGGAATATCTCCCGCCTTAGAAAGAACTGAACAGATAACTTTGAAAAAAAACAAACCAGTTACTAGAATTCATTCAATGGGAGAATCTAATGATTTTGAGCCATCTTCTCACTGTAGAGCACAAGTAGTTATCACTAATCCATTTAATCTAGAATTCTCAAAAGGTTTTGTCCTTGAAACTGACCCCAGAGTTTATTTTGATATACTTACTTGTTCAGATATGGATTGTTCTAAAGGATCAAGAAGGTATTTTAAGGAGGATGAAGAAGTATTTGTTAAATTAAATATTGATGCAAATTTAGGTAGGATCTTTTCTGAAGAAGCAAGTAAGATCTCTTTCACTTCAACACTAGAATCTTTGGAAAGTAGAGATATTTCAGAAATAGAGTTTAATCAAGAATATTATACAGAGTTATCAGACTTAGATCCTGGTAATTATGAAATAAATATTATTTTCTCTGGAGAAGATATAAAATACTCTGAAGGAAGGGCATTTATCGGAATATATAATGAAAATTATTTAGATTTTACAAGTAAGCTTACAAATACTATACCAGAGAAGTCTCCTGAAAGCAATATATTCTCTAGACTAATATTTTATATTAAGGAGGTATTTAGATGAAAAAAGTAATTCTTGTTGTTATTTTACTAATGGTGCCCATGGTGGTTAATGCAGAAAATAGCAAAGATATGTCTAAATATTCTTCAAAAGAAGTATTCCTTATATCAGATAATAATTGGAAAAATGTTTTGAGATTTGTTCCTGCAACAGTATGGAAAGAAGATGAAATTACCAGAAAATATCCTTTCTTAATATATCACGATGAAACTAATCTTCCAGAACTAATTAATTTTGCTAGTTCTAGTATTGGTGCAGAAATTGCCGCATATAATTTGGAAGAACACAATTATGCACGCCACTCTTCCCAATTTGACGATTATATAATTCCTGAAGGTTATGATGTTGGTAATCTGATTTCTAACGGAGGGCAAGTTATTAGTGAAGTCATAGGAAGTAATCCTCATGCTCGTTGGTGGAGTCCATGGCTGGAAAATAGATACTGTCTAGGACATGATTGGTGCGGAGAAGTTAATTATGGAGGAATCCCTCCTTTTTCGGTTGTATTAGACTTAGGTGTGGAAAGAGAGTTTGATAGTATAATTATAAATACAGGGGTTGGCAATAGAGTTTCAGTTTATTCTACAGGTGATGATGTAAATATTCATGAGTTTAATAGTTTTAATTCTGCTGGATGGAATATAATCTGGGAACAAGATACTTTTACAGATAGAGATAGCGTTCTAAATCTGCCATCTTCTACTTCTAAATATATACGGATAGATTTGTCAGATAACCCCTTAACTCAAGCTTGGTGGGGTGGAGATTCTGATGAAGATGGTAATCTTGAGTATGATTGCCCAGGCTCTGGAGAGGATGAAGATCATACTATAAGGGGATTGGTAAAATTGGAAGTTTATAGCACAAATAATGAAGATTCTTCTGAAAGATCAAACTTTGATGCAGATTCTATAGTTTATTTTTTACAAATGTATGAACCTTCTAAAGTTACCATAATATCAAACAATTTTGAAACTGGTTGCGGAGATAATTTAGACAATGATGGAGACGGTCATGTTGATCTTGATGATTCAGATTGTCAATTACAAGCCTTACTATATGATTCCGAAGAATTTGGAGGAGGAATTACTAGCGTTTCTGTTGTTCCTTCAAGCCAAGTTTTAAATTACTGGGAAGATTATGATACTGTTGTTTTAGTTGAAGATAGTTATGAATCTTCTTTGCTAGCCTCTTCATATGCTTCTTTAATTAATGCACCTTTATTTATTGATAGTCCTGGATATCCTGGAGAAACTGTGAAACCTATTGAACTTGCACCTAGAAAAGAATCGTTTAATGAGAATCTAAAGAGAGAAAGTGTTCCGCAAATACAAGACCTTAGTCTGAATCCTCTGACTTTTTTTGAAGATTTAGATGTTGTTTTAGTAGGAGATATTTCCTGTCCAGAAGATGCAAATTGTATTAGTTATGGTATTGAAGAATTACAAGAAGAATATATAAGTCTGACAAATACTGACAAGGTAATCCTTGTTAACCCGAATGACAAAGAAGAATATTTTGGAGAAGCTTTTTTAAACACTGATTTATCAAATAATGTAGTAACTTCTCTTTATAGTATGCAATCTTTGACCGCTCCTTATTTGGCAGCTGCTAAAGAAGAACTAATTCTCTTTATGGATTTACCTAAATTGAGCTTAGAATATGGCACAGAATCCCAGCTCGAAGTAGAACAACACGTTAATTCTCTTCAACAAATGATGAATGATAAAATAGATAGTTTGTTTGCTTCTGATCCTGAATTTATCACTATAATTGCTTCTCCTAACTATATATCTAACTTTAGACCACTAGATTCAGAATTCTTTAGCTTAAATGGCTGTGGGTATGAACTTAATTTTAGATATGAGATGGAAGAAATTGAGAATACTGTCTTAAATCCTGACGGAGATTATAAGATTGGAAGAATATATGGTTTTACTCCTTCCGACTCTTCTTCTTATGTGGCAAGATCAGTATTTTATGATGATATTATGAACAATTTGTATGATGACGAGTATACTGGATTAATTGTTACAGATGAAAGGCATTCAGAAATAATTAGGAATTGGTATAGAAGTGCACAACATCAAACGCTTAACTATCTAAAACCCGAATATGACCTTCTTGATTGTTTTTGGAAACCTCGTCCTGGATCTAGCTCAAGTGGTTATCCTTGGGATTATAGTTATTTGGTAAATCATATATCTGAAACTGATGATGAAATAAGGATTGCTCATAGTGGCGATTTTACAAGAGTCCAAGATGGGGGGCCATTTAATGATTCCTATCCTTATATTCTAAAATTATCAAGCAAGAAATATGAAAATGGAGAATTTATTGATTATGGGCAAGATGAGATTGTTGCTTGTAATTTTAAAGATGGACAATGGTTTAGGGAATGCGAAAGGGGATACGATGAAAGCCCTATAATTTCTCATGAAAGGTGTACATATACTTCTTCTTCCAATGCCCAGGAAGGAGACATTTGTACTTGGATAAATCTGGAATATAGATATCCTTATTATTGTGAGCCTGGCCTTGCTTCTTTTTCTTCAAATCCAGAATTATATAATTATTTTTCTTGGTCTGCATTTGATTTGGAAGATAATAAAAATAAGCAATTTATTTCTGTTGGAGACCATGGGGGGCCTAATGCACTATCTGGATATTATGTAGATAGTTCCCAGATCAGTAGATATGATCTTTCTTATTTCTTTGGTGGAGGGTGCAGTACAAGCGATTTCTTTACTGGAAAACAGAGTACCTTGGGACCTAATTTATTGAAAGGGGGTGTTATTGGATATCATGGCGCAGTTGAATATGCAAACTACTTCACAACTTGGGCTAAGGTACTATGTTATGCGACTAAAGATGGACCAAAAACCTTAGGAGATTTGAACAATTTTGTAATATCTCAAGATCCTGGAGATAATGAATATACTTTGTTAGGAGATCCTACTATGGTTCCAAGATTTAGGAACAATGTTGATTGGGAAGAAGACTGCGAGTATATAGATGGATTCTTCGAACCAGATTGGGAAGGGGCAACCCCTATAGGAGATGATTTTGAATGTTTTTATGACGAAGATTGTGATCCTGGACAAATATGCTTAGGTGGTTTTTGTATTAGTTAATTTTATCTAAAATATCTTTCCAAGAATAAACTCTAGTTATTTTTTTAGATAAGTTTTCTGATTGGTTCCACGGCCTGTTCATTAAATATACCCTAGTCCTATCACTAGCACATTCATTTGCATATGCTAAAGAATCTTCTATCAAGATGTCTATACCATGTTCCTTACACATATCCCTTTTTCTTGTTGGTTTTCCAATTCCTCCTGCCCATTCGTTAGTAAAATGTGCCTCTTCAAATTTTCCTAAAAAATATCTATCCAACCACTTAAGAGTTTGATCATGAAGATCATAGGGCCTTGAAGTTATTACTCTTAATACATTATTTTTGTTTAATTCTTTTACGGCATCTTGAGAACCTTCTGTTGGAGGAATATTATCAAAATGAGAAGTATGATAAAAATCATAAATCTTTTTTACTGTATCTTCTTCATTTCCTCCAATAGTTTCCCATAAATTGTATGTCTTGAAATCTTCTCTTGAATAGTCGGTATTATATCTATCGTTGTGATATTTTATCA
This sequence comes from Candidatus Woesearchaeota archaeon, assembly GCA_964344555.1. Lineage (GTDB taxonomy): Archaea > Nanobdellota > Nanobdellia > SCGC-AAA011-G17 > PNOQ01 > CAYFNK01. The sequence continues at coordinate 107,606 of CAYFNK010000002.1, forward strand.
TAGAATTCATAAAATCTGCTAATACATCATCAACATCTATTCCAATTATCATAAAACATTAAACAGAGAAAAACTTAATAATTATTCTAAAACTGCCTTAATTCTTCTTACCCCTGCAGATGAGCTTCTTTCTTTTAATATCTTAAACTTACCTAGTTCTCCAGTACTTTTAACATGTGGCCCTCCACATACTTCCTTGGAGTAATTACCAATATAATATATTTTCACCCTTTCAGGATACTTTCCTTTGAAAAACGCCAATGCTTTTTCTTTTATTGCTGCCTCATAAGTTGTTTCTTTATATATTACTGGCAGATTTTGCCTTATTACGTTATTCACTTCACTTTCAACTCTTTGTAATTCTTCTTGATTCATTTTATTCTGGTGGCTAAAATCAAATCTTAGTCTTTCTGCAGTAATATCTGAGCCCATTTGTTTTACATGTTTTCCTAAAACTTTTCTTAAGGCCTGGTGTAGTAAATGTGTAGCGGTGTGTAATCTTGTTACTTTTCCTACTTCTTCTTCAGTCGCAGCTTTTAATTCTCCAGTATCTAGAATTAGACCATGGCCTCCAAACTTCTTGACCATTCCTTTTTTTGAAACTTCTTTGTGTTTTTCAAACTGTTTCTTGAATCCTTTTTCATCTATAGTCAATCCTTTTTCTTCTGCTAATTCTTTAGTTAATTCAAAAGGGAAACCGAAAGTATCGTACAATCTGAACACATCACTTCCAGAAATCTCTTTTCCCTTATGTTTCTTAACCATATCTTCAAAGATTTTGATACCTTGTGCTAAAGTTTTCTCAAATTTTACTTTTTCAGACTCTACTATTTCTAAAATCTCTTCTTTTTTATCTTTCAGTTCTGGATAATCTTTTTTGTATATTGAGATAACTTTCTTAATAATCTTAATTATTCCTTCTTTTCCTAGCTCTAAATCTGAAGCATGTCTAATTGAATTTCTTAACAGTCTCCTGAGAACATATCCTCTGTCCTCTTTTGAAGGTAAAACTCCGTCTGAAATTAAAAATGCTGAAGCTTTTGCATGGTCAGAAATTATTCTAAATGATTTTTTGTTATCTTCATAGTATTTTCCACTTAATTCTTCAATCTTTTTTATTATTTCTTGAAAACTATCTATTTCGAAAACACTATTTTTATTCTGTAAGATCATAGCAACTCTTTCTAAGCCCAGGCCAGTATCTATGCTCTTCATTGGAAGTAATTTATATTTTCCTTTAGAAATTTTATTATATTGCATGAAAACTAAGTTCCATATCTCTAGATATCTTCCGCACTCACAATTTGGACCACATTCCTTACCATGTTTACATTGTTTTCCCGTTACATCATAATGAATCTCTGAGCAAGGTCCACAAGGCCCAGAATCTCCCACAGGTCCCCAAAAATTATCCTTCATTCCAAAACCATATATTTTATCTTGAGAGATTCCTTCTTCTAACCATATATTCTCTACTTCCTTGTCTCTTGAAAGCCCTTTTTCTCCTTTGAAGATAGTTATGGCAAATCTCTCCCTATCTAGTTTAAGTTCTTTTTCTAAAAAATCTAAGGCATATTCTATTGCTTCTTTCTTAAAATAATCTCCAAAAGACCAGTTCCCCAACATTTCAAAAAAAGTTAGATGGCTTTCATCCCCTACTTCTTCTATGTCACTAGTTCTTATGCATTTCTGATTTGAACATGTCCTTTTATATGTTGGTTCTACTTCTCCGGATAAGTAGGGTACAAATTGTTGCATTCCTGCTGTTGTAAATAAAACTGTTGTATCTGCTGGAATTAATGAATATGAAGGAATTATTTTATGTCCTTTCTTTTCAAAATA